>NZ_JBSGBZ010000006.1:0-245608 GCF_053601495.1 Streptomyces sp. NPDC004721 | reverse complement strand
AGTCCGTCAATCGCGGTGGGCGGCCCAGCCATCGGGTGTCTCCAATCTCGTCGTCGATCTTCACGTACAGTGCGGTGAGCAGGGCGTCCAGGTCATTCGTCACAGATCGATCTTGGACGCCCTGTCCGCGTTCCCAAACGCACCGTCAGCATTCGGAATGACTCGTCTAGAGGTCGAGGACGACTTCGTCGGCCGGTCGGCTGCAACAGACGAGGACGGTACCGGCTTCGGGGAGTTCGAGGGGTGGGGTGGTGTAGGTGACGTCGCCCGCCATGAGGTGGGTGACGCAGGTGTGGCAGACGCCGGTGCGGCAGGACCAGCGGGTGGGGATGTCGCAGGCTTCGGCGAGGCCGAGCAGTGAGGCGTGGGCCGGTGACCACGGGGTGCTGATGCCGCTGCGGGCGAAGGTGATGAGGGGGCCGGTGCCCCTGGGGCCCGGCGGCTGATGCGGCCGGACGACGGCGGTGGGCGTGACGCCGGGGTTGATGGCGGGAAGGGAGCTGAACTGCTCCGTGTGGATCCGCTCGGCGCGCAGACCGTGATCGTGCAGGAAACCGCCGAGGTCCTCCATGAAGGCGGTAGGCCCGCAGAGGTAGGCGTCCGCGTCGGCGGGGATGCCCAGGGCCGTGAGCGCCGGGGCGGTCGGGCGGCCCCGGGTGATGTGGCGCTCGCCCGGGGGCGGGGCTTCGGAGGTGTAGTAGATGTGCTCGTGGGCGTGGGGGAGTTGTGTCAGGAGGGCGTGGGCCTCGTCCGCGAACGCATGGTGGGCGCGATCGTGCGCGGTGTGGATCCACCAGACGGGGCGCGGGTCTCGCGCGGAGGCGAGCCGGTGGAGCATGGCGAGCACGGGAGTGGCGCCGATCCCCGCGGAGATGAGGGCGATCGGGCGGGTGCCTGCTTCGAGTACGAACGTTCCTCGGGGGCTTGCGATGTCCACGAGGTCCCCGGGGCGCAGCGTGGCATGGATGTAGCCGCTGACCTTCCCGCACGATTCGTGCTTGACGCTGATGCGGTAGGTGTGGGCGGTGGGCGCGGAGGACAGGGAGTAGCTGCGCACGGTGGGGACGGTGTCGCCGACGGCGAGCCGGATGGAGAGGTACTGGCCGGGGCGGGCCTCGGGCAGGGGCGTGCCGTCGGCGCTGTCGAGGTAGACCGACGAGACGTCGGGGGTCTCGGGGACGATGCGGGCGACGCGCATGGCCCTGAAGCCCGGCCACCCCGGCTCCTCCCTGGACTGCCGGGTGCTCGCGCGTTCGCCCGGCCATCCAGGTTCCTGTGTGGGCTGCTGGGCGGCGGCGAGTTCGCGGAAGGACTGCTGCCATCCGGGGCTGAGGGCGGGGATGTTCAGCGCTTTGCGCAGCTTCGCGGGGTCGCGGTCGGGGAGGTAGAGCAGCGCGTCGGTGTCGGCGACGCTGAGTTCCTCGGGCCCCTTGCGGGTGAGGGTGATCTCGTCGCCGGCCTGAACGTACCCCTCTGCGAGCACGCGCAGGTAGAAGCCGGGGCGGTGGTGGGCGACCAGCAGGGACGCCATGGTGGGTTCGCCGAGGCGCATACCGACGCGGTAGCAGGTGACGCGGGGCTGGGTGACCTCGAATTCGGCCTCGCCGATGCGGTACCGGTCGCCGATGCGCACTTCGTCGTCGGGCAGTCCGTCGACGGTGAAGTTCTCCCCGAACATCCCGAAGGCCAGATCGTCGCGGCCGAGCTGCTTTCGCCAGTAACGGTAGGACTCCGACTGGTAGACGAGGACGGCGCGAATCTCGCCGCCGTGCCCGGCCAGATCTCCTTGGCCGTCTCCGTCGACGTTGAGCCGCCGGACCATGCGGGGACCCTGGACGGCGGTCTTCCAGGCTCCGGTGTGGACGGTCCTTCCCTGCCATGAGACGTCGGTGGGCATCCCCACGTTGACGGACAGCAGCGTCGCCATCGCGGACCTCCTGCGGGGTGGTCGGCCGGGGCAGCCGGAGCGGCCCCTCATGGCGCTGTGATCTGTGCGCTGGGATCGATCCTAGTTCTTGGGCCGGCAGGAGGCGCGTTCGTCCGTGCTGGACGGCAAAGGACACAGCCAAAGACAAAGGCAAGGAGCACCCACTCCTTGCCACTCTCAACCTATAGCGCACCAGGAGCCTTGCGGCAAGACCCGGGTCGTGCCGCAGAATCTCCACTCGAAGCCGGAACCTGCTGAAACAGGTAATTCGCGAAGTGCGTGCGCTATATCGGCATACGGGTGTGCGTGCCGCCGGACCGCGTGGGGCGGCCGACTGGTGGAATCCCATCTCCTTGAACGGGCGTATTGATGATTGACGTGATCGTGGTCGGCGGCGGACCCACCGGCTTGATGCTGGCCGGCGAGTTGCGGCTGCACGGCGTGCACGTGGTCGTGCTGGAGAAGTTGACCGAGCCGACCGGGCAGTCCCGCGGGCGCGGCCTGCACACGCGCAGCGTCGAGATGATGGACCAGCGCGGTCTGCTGGACCGGTTCCTCGCGGTCAGTGAGAAGTTCCAGGCCGGCGGTTTCTTCGGCGGCATCCACAAGCCGTGGCCGGACCGGCTGGACACGGCACATCCGTATGGCCTCGCCACCCCGCAGCCGGTCACCGAGCGGCTGCTCGACGAGCGCGCCCTCGAACTCGGTGCCGAGATCCGGCGCGGACGCGAAGTGGTCGGACTGTGCCAGGACGAGGACGGGGTGACCGTCGAACTGGCCGACGGCACGCACCTGCGCTCGCGCTACCTCGTCGGCTGCGACGGCGGCCGCAGCACCGTGCGCAAGCTCCTCGGCGTCGGCTTCCCGGGTGAACCCGCCAAGGTCGAGACCCTGCTGGGCGACATGGAGGTGACCGAGGATCCGGCGACGATCGCCGCTGTCGTCGCGGAGGTCCGCAAGACCCAGCTGCGGTTCGGTGCCATCCCCGACGTGGACGGGAACAAGGGGGTGTACCGCATCGTCGTGCCCGCCGACGGTGTGTCCGAGGACCGTGCGACCGCGCCGACCCTCGAGGAGTTCAAGAAGCAGCTACGGGTTGTCGCGGGCACCGACTTCGGGGCGCACTCGCCGCGCTGGCTGTCCCGGTTCGGCGACGCCACCCGGCAGGCCGAGCGCTACCGGGTGGGCCGGGTCCTGCTGGCCGGCGACGCGGCGCACATCCATCCGCCGACCGGCGGGCAGGGGCTCAACCTGGGCGTGCAGGACGCGTTCAACCTGGGCTGGAAGCTGGCCGCCGAGGTCAACGGCTGGGCACCGGAAGGGTTGTTGGACAGCTACCACGCCGAACGGCACCCGGTGGGCGCCCGGGTGCTGGACAACACCCGCGCGCAGATCACGCTGCTGGGGACCGATCCGGGTGCGACCGCGCTGCGGGAGCTGTTCTCGAAGCTGATGGACTTCGAGGAGGTGAACCGGTACGTGACCGGGATCATCACCGCGGTCGAGATCCGCTACGACTTCGGCGAGGGCCACGAACTGCTCGGCCGGCGGCTGCGGGACGTTCGGCTGAAGCGGGGGCGCCTCTACGAGTTGATGCACGGTGGACGCGGGCTGCTGCTCGACCCAACCGGCCGCCTTTCGGTGGCCGGTTGGGCGGACCGGGTCGATCACGTCGTGGACGTCAGCGAGGAGTTGGACGCGCCCGCGGTACTGCTGCGGCCGGACGGCCATGTGGCGTGGGTCGGTGAGGATCAGCAGGATCTGCTCAGCCGGCTCCCCAAGTGGTTCGGGGCGTCCGCCAGTTGAGCGGCGCGCGCCGACCCGATCGCACTGATCCTGGAGGCGGGAGGGGGCGCCCGAGCCGTCGCCCCCCTCCCCGCCCGATGCCACCTGGCCGGGCGCGACCGTCGCGCCACCGGTCTTCAGCGCAGGGTGAGCGGGGTCTCGGACTCGACGCGGGACAGCTTCTCCGGGTTGCGGACGTAGTAGAGGCCGGTGATGCGGGCGTCCTCGACACGGGCCGCCATGATGCCGTCGATCTCGCCGTCCAGGCGCACGAAGAGCGCCGGGCCGCCGTTGACCAGCGTGGGGTCGATGGTGAGCTTGCCCCGGACCTTGCCGGCGCTGCCGACGAACATGCGGACCACCTTCTCGGCGCCGACGATCGGCCGCAGCGCGGCCTGCTTGACGCCACCGCCGTCGCTCATCAGGACGACCTCGGGCGCGAGCACGTCGAGGAGGCCCTGCAGGTCCCCGGTCTCGAACGCGCGCTGGAACGACGCCAAGGCCGCCCGGGTCTCGCTGGGAGAGACCACCTTGCGCGGGCGGCGGGCGTCGACGTGCCGGCGCGCGCGGTGCGCGATCTGGCGGACGGCCGCGGGGCTCTTGTCGACGGCCGCCGCGATCTCGTCATAGCCGACCTCGAAGACCTCGCGCAGTACGAAGACGGCGCGCTCCGTCGGCGACAGCGTCTCGAGGACGAGCATCAGCGCCATCGACACGCTCTCGGCCAGCTCGACGTCCTGGGCCACGTCCGGCGCGGTGAGCAGCGGCTCGGGCAGCCAGGGACCGACGTACGCCTCCTTGCGGCGCTTCATCGCGCGCAGCCGGTTGAGTGACTGCCGGGTGGTGATCCGGACCAGGTAGGCGCGTTGGTCGCGCACCTGCGCCAAGTCGACCTCGACCCAGCGCAGCCAGGTCTCCTGGAGGACGTCCTCGGCGTCGGCAGCCGATCCGAGCATCTCGTAGGCGACGGTGAAGAGCAGGTTGCGGTGGACGATGAACGCCTCGGTCGCCGGATCAGTGGTGTGGTCGTTCATTTCTCGGCCCCTCTCCTTCGCGGACGGCCCCGTCGCCGAGGGCATTCAAGCGAGTATGCACAGCACGGTCCTTCTCGTCGGTGGCCGTTCGATCCGACCGGCTTGTTCGGTGCCCACGCGTGCCCGACTAGTGCCCCGGCAGGCAACGTTCGCCCGTGAAGGAGCGGCGTCCGGTGCGTGCTCTGGGGGTACCCCCTGCTCGAAGAGCTTGGGGGAGTGCCGGCCGGAAGTCCTCGTACTGGACGTACTTGGGCTTTCGGCCGGTGCGGCGGGTGGGGGTCCCCCCTGCTCGAAGAGCTCGGGGGAGCGTGCCGGGCGTCGCGACGGGGCGAACGTTGCCTGTTGGGGCACTAGGCTGCCCGTGCGCCGGTGGCCGGCGCCTCGTCGCGCCGGACCTCCAGCAGTTCCTGGCGCTTGGCACCTCCCGAGACGCGGTGCAGGCCGTACGAACCGGGCTTGCGTGCCTCGCCGGCCAGGTGCTTGACGATGCCCCTGCACACGAACTCCTTGACCTTCGCGCCGGCGCGACCGCCGATGTGGAACCACAGCGCGACGTCGTACCTGTGGGCGAACTGGAAGATGCCGGCGCGTCGGCCCAGGCTGATGCACTGGCCGGCGAACACCTGGTTGAGGGCCGAGGGCCGCTCGCCCGTGATCCGGCTGAGCACCGTGTCGGCGGCCCGCGCGCCCAGAGGTATCGCGGCCTGGCAGCTCATCCGCAACGGCAGGTCCGACGGTGCGGCCGAGTCCCCGGCCGCGACGACGCGTTCGTCGTCCACGCTCGTCAGCGTCTCGTCCGTGAGCAGGCGGCCCAGGGCGTCGGTGCTCAGCCCGCTGCGCGCGGCCAGGTCGGGCACGCCGAAGCCGGCGGTCCAGACGGTCACCCGGCTCGGCAGCTCGCGGCCGTCACCGAGCCGCACGGCATCGCGGGTCACCGCCGTCACCTCCGTGCCGGGGCCGTCGAGCACGGTCACCCCCAGCGCCGCCAGCCGCCCGGCCACCGAGCGTCGACCCCGAGGGTGCAGGTACGGGCCGAGCACCCCACCGCAGACCAGGGTCACGGTGCGTCCGGCCTCCGCCAACTCGGCGGCGGTCTCGATGCCGGTGGGACCCGCTCCGACGACCGTCACGGCGGCCGTCGCGGGAGCGGCGTCGACGATCGGCCGCAGGCGCTGCGCCTCCTCCAGGGTGGCGATCGGGTGGGCGAACTCGGCGGCACCCGGCACGTGCGGGTCGGCGCTGCCGCTGCCCACCGCGTAGACCAGGTAGTCGTAGCCGACCGTGCCGCCGGTGGCCAGCGTCACGCGGCGCGCGGCCGCGTCGATCCGTGTCGCGGAGTCGACCACCAGCCGGACGCCGTCGGCCAGGACGTCCCGGTAGTCGACGACGGCGTCGTCGGTCCCGCCCACCAGCTGGTGCAGGCGGATCCGGTGGACGAATGCCGGGCGCGGGTTGATCAGTGTCACCGTCACGTCGGCGCGCCGCGTCAGGCGGTTGGCGGCCATGACGCCGGCGTATCCGCCACCGATCACGACGACGTCCGTGTTCTCCACCATGGTGTCTCCTCCGTTTCAGGGGTTCGGCCTCAAGACACCGCGTGGTCGACCGCTGTGACAGCGTGTGAGGTGGATCACTATCGCGGACGTGGGTCCGCTCCGAGACGCGCGAGGGAAGCCGCGAACGGGCGGCAAGGGGCAGGCGTCGGGAACCGAGCCGCTCGGCACGGTGGCGAGCAGGCGTTACTCGGCTGAGGCGTCGCGCGTGCGCTGGTAGTGGCGGCGTGCCTTCATCCGGTTGCCGCAGACGGCCATCGAGCACCAGCGGGCCTTGTCGGTCTTGCTGCGGTCGATGAGGAAGCGCCGGCACTCGGGGTTGGCGCACGGCCGCAGCCGGCCGGGGATCGTCCGCTGAACCGCGCTCCACGCCAGTACCGCTTCCACCGCCATGCGGCGTTCCGGAGGGGTGTCCAGCTCCCACGACACCCCCGCGGGCGACATGTGCGGGCGGGAGGTGACGTCCTTCAGGAGCGGGGTCAGCGACGTGGCGGGCCGGGTACCGCGCACCACTTCCTGCAGGGCATCCCGCGCCTCTACGAGGTTGCGCAGCTCGTCCTCGGTTCCGCTGCCGCCGTGGGCCTGCTGCCAGGATCCGGCCGCTTCCGGATCCGCCAGCTGGTCCTGGACGGCACCGTTGACCACCGGCGTGCTGTTGAGGAGTTCCAGCAGCGCGTCCTGCCGCTCCCGCTCGGTCGCCATGGCACCCCCTAACCGAATTGGCTCGCTTGACAGGTTACACGCCGGTGCCATGACAGCCAGCCGGCTTGGTAGACACTGTCTACGCCCACTGGTAGACAGTGTCTATGAGTGAGGAGAACTCCCTTCGGGAGAGGTTGATCGATGCCGGGGTGGACCTCGTGCTGACCGAGGGTTCCGCGTCCGTGGGCCTGCGGGAAACGGCCCGTCGAGCGGGGGTGTCGCACGGGGCGCCGCGCCGGTACTTCCCCACGCACCACGCGCTGCTGTCCGCCATCGCCCGTCGCGGTTTCGAGGACCTCGGCGCCCGGTTCGAGGCCGCGGTCGCCGGCGCGACCACACCGCGCGCCCAGTTGGAGGCCATCGCGCGCGTGTACGTCGGGTACGCGCTGGAGCGCCGCGGCATGTTCGAGCTGATGTTCCGGCACGACCTGCTCGACAGCGGGCCGCAGGCACCGGACCAGCCGCAACTGCGCCGGACGACCCTCCCGCTGTTCGGGCACATCACCCAACTCGTCGCCCGATGCCGATCGGAGCGGGATGCCGCGCAAGGCGCCGACGGGCCGGACGAGACCGCACCGCCGCCTGCCGTGACCGCCGCCGCCCTGTGGTCGAACCTGCACGGAATAGCCCAGTTGTGGGCCTGGGGCAGCCTGCAACTGGCTCTCGGAACTCCGCCGTTGGACGGCGAGCCCGGTGACGGCCAGTGCGACCGGCTCATCGCGGCCGTTCTGGCCGCCCACCTCGGCCCGGTGGCCTCGTGACCGCCCCCGCCCAGCGGCAGCTCGCGCTTCTGGTCAGCGTGGCCGGTGCGGTGATCGTCGCGCTGGACGGCACCATCCTGCTCGTGGCGCAGCCCAGCCTCCGGCGCGATCTCGGCGCGAGCATGGCGCAGATCCAGTGGACGAGCACCGGCTATCTGGTCGCGGTGGCCGCGTTACTCGTGATCGCCGGGCGCCTCGGGGACCGGTACGGACATCCGCGCCTGCTGCTCGTCGGCGTCCTCGGTTTCGGGGCTGCCTCGGCCGGGATCGCGCTCGCGCCGACCGTCGGCTGGCTGGTGGTCCTGCGTGTGGTGCAGGGCGGGTTCGGCGCGCTGCTGCAACCCGCGACGCTCGCGCTGCTGCGGCTGACGCATCCCTCGGAACGGCTCGGCACGGCGATCGCCGTCCGCACCAGTGCGATCGCGGTCGCCGCGGGGTCCGGTCCGATCCTCGGCGGTGTTCTCGTGGCGCACTGGGGCTGGCGTGCCGTGTTCTGGGTCAACGTGCCCGTCGCGTGCGTCCTCGCCGCCCTCGTCCTCGCCGTGCGGACGCCGGCACCCGGACGTGTCGACTCCTCGCGGCTCAACCTCCCCGGCGCGGGCCTGCTCGCGATCGCGCTCGCGATGCTCGTGCACGCTCTGGCCGGCGTACCCGCGCGAGGGTGGACCGCGGCTCCGACGCTGCTCGAACTCCTCTCCGCCGCAGGCGCCGTGGCGTTGCTCGTCCGGCACGAGCGGCGGACCGCACACCCGATCGTCCCGCCTGCCGTGGCGCGGTCCGCGCCCGTGACGGCCTCGATGGCCATCCTGCTGGTCACGTCCGCCGGCCTGTTCGGCGCACTGTTCAGGGCCACGTTCCAGCTCCAGGACACCCTTGGCCTCGACCCGCTCACCTGCGGTCTGCGCGTCCTTCCGCTGACCGTGTTCATGGTCCTCGGCTCACCCGTCGCGGGCGCCGCGCTGCGCCGGTACGGCGCGCGGCGCACCGCGATCGCGGGCACGGGCCTCGTCGTGGCCGGGATCGCCGGGCTGTCCCGGCTCGATGCGGCCGGTGCGTGGATCGTCATGGGCGCGGCCTTCGCCGTCATCGGTGCCGGTTTCGCCACGGTGATGGTCACCGCCACCGGGACCGTCGTCGGCGACGCGCCGTCGGGGTACGCGGGGGTTGTCGGTGGGCTCAAGCAGACCGCCATGAACATCGGACCGACCCTCGGCATCGCCGTCGCGGCCGGCGCGACCGGGTCCGCCGTTTCGACGACGAGTTCCGCCCTGTTGGCCCTGGCCGCACTCACCTCCCTCGGTCTGCTACCGGCCTGGCGGCTGCCCCGCTACTATCTAACCAATAAAAGTGCCTTGACTGGTTAGGTGGAAAGTGTTCGACTGGGTACGTCACCACGGAAGCTCGAGAGACGGGTGAGAGGCATGGTCCACGCAGTCCACCACCGCACGGCCGGCGTCAACGGTCTTGAGGTCTTCTACCGGGAGGCCGGCGATCCCCAGGCACCCGTGGTCGTGCTCCTGCACGGCTTTCCGACCAGCTCGCACATGTTCCGCCACCTGATCCCGGCACTCGCGGACCGGTACCGCGTGATCGCCCCCGACCACATCGGGTTCGGCCAGTCGGCGATGCCCTCCCCGCAGGACTTCCCGTACACCTTCGACGCCCTCACCGAGATCACCTCCGGGCTGCTCCAGCGGCTGGGCGTCGACCGGTTCGCGATGTACGTGCAGGACTACGGCGCCCCCATCGGATGGCGTCTCGCCCTCCAGGCCCCGGACCGCGTCACCGCGATCATCACCCAGAACGGCAACGCCTACGAGGAGGGCTTCGTCAAGCCCTTCTGGGACGGCGTCTTCGCCTACGCCAAGGCACCCGGGCCGGCCACCGAAGCCCCCGTGCGAGGCGCCCTGACCTCCGATGCCACACGCTGGCAGTACGTCAACGGGGTCGCCGACCCTAGCCTGGTCAGCCCCGACAACTGGGTCCACGACCAGGCCCTGCTGGACCGGCCGGGCAACGACGAGATCCAGCTCCGGCTCTTCCGCGACTACCCCTCCAACGTGGACCTTTACCCCGAGGTCCACCGGTACTTCCGCGACTCCCGGGTGCCGCTACTGGCGGTCTGGGGAGCCAACGACGAGATCTTCGGCCCCGACGGCGCCACGGCGTTCGGCCAGGACCTGCCCGATGCCGAGATCCACCTGATCGAGTCCGGGCACTTCGCCCTGGAAAGCCACCTCGGCACCATCACCGAGCACATCCGCGACTTCCTCGCCCGCGTCCTCGCCTGACGCGGACTACCGCTGTTCGCGCGTGGTGGCGAAGCGCCTGCGGTAGTGGGTCGGCGTGGTGCCCAGATGGCGGGCGAAGGCGCGGCGGAGGGTCTCGTCCGTGCCGAGCCCGCTGTGCTGCGCGGCCGAGGTCACGCTGTGGCCTTCGAGCAGCAACTGCTGGGCGCGGTCGAGGCGGACCCGCTCCACCCAGCGTGCGGGCGTGGTGCCCAGTTCGGCGCGGAACAGCCGGGCCAGATGCCGAGGGCTGACGGCGACGGACGCGGCCATGGCGGCAGGCTGTGGTCGGCGGCCGGATCGGCGAGCACGGACGCGATCAGCGGGCGGAGCAGGTCACCGCGGGGAGGCGGGGTCGTGATGGCCGTGGAGAACTGCGACTGCCCGCCCGGACGCTGCATGAAGACGACCAGTTCACGCGCGACGTTCCGAGCCACGTCGGCGCCGTGGTCGTCCTCCACCAGGGCGAGCGTCAGGTCGATGCCCGCGCTGATGCCCGCGGAGGTGACGTACCGCCCGTCGCGGATGTGCATGGCGTCCGGCTCGACGCGCACACGGGGGTAGCGGCGGGCGAACACGGCCGCGTGCCGCCAGTGCGTCGTCGCACGGCGGCCGTCGAGCAGGCCCAGTTCGGCCAGGACGAAGGCGCCGGTGCACACCGAGGCGACCCGTGGCGCCCGCGTGGTGACGGCGCGGGTCGCGGCCAGCAGCTCGTCCTCGATCGGCTGCTGGGCCAGCCGGTCGCCTCCGGCGACCACGACCGTGTCGACCGGGCCCGCGTCGGCCGCCCGGACCGTACCGGTCAGTGCCAGTCCGGCGGAGGTGGTGACCGTCCCGCCCCGCGGGGAGACCAGCACCAGCTCATAGCCGGGAGCGAGCCGACCCGCCTGATGCAGAACCTCCGACGGACCGCTGACATCGAGCATGGTCACCCCCTCGAAGACGACGAAGGCAACCCGATGCGTCATGTCCGAATCCGTGGTTCTCCTGGCAGCAAAGACATGGCCCAGCGTACGTCGTCCGGTGAACCCTGGAGGCGGATCACCGATCCGGACAAGGCCAGACGGGAAGGGCGGACGAACGACGAACGAAGTGATCGCAGGAGTGCGGATCCCTGACACCACCCTGGTACGGGAGGCGACCGAACTGGTCCGCGACGTCGCCCCGCCGCTGCTCTTCCACCACTCCCGGCGGGTCTTCCTGTGGGGATCGCTGCGCGGCCGGGAGCAGCGGCTCGACTTCGACCCCGAACTGCTGTACGTGGGCGCGATGTTCCACGACCTCGGGCTCACGAAGCGTATGCGCCGCACCGACCAGCGCTTCGAGATCGACGGTGCCGACGAGGCGCGCCGTTTTCTGCACGCCCACGGCATCACCGGCGAGCCGGCCGACCGTGTCTGGACGAGCATCGCCCTGCACACCACCCCGGAGATCCCGCTGCACATGGCACCCGAGATCGCCCTGGTGACCCGCGGCGTCGAACTGGACGTCCTGGGGATCGGCTATCACGCGGTCTCCGACGAGGAGCGCGCTGCGGTCGTCGCCGCGCACCCGCGCCCGGATTTCAAGAACCGGATCCTCGCCGCGTTCACCCAAGGTATCGAGGAACGCCCCGATACGACCTTCGGCAACGTCAAGGCCGACGTCCTGGCCCACTGCGTCCCCGGCTTCCGGCGCACCGACTTCGTCGAGGTCATCAAGAACTCCGACTGGCCAGAATGACCGGCTTCACCACGCCGGATTCCCTCTTCGGCACTCCGGATTGAGATGGAGCTGACACCGTCCGCAATTCCATGCGCGCGACACAACTCGATAGGGTGGCGTTAAAGGTTGCCTAAAGAAACCACCAAGTCGGACAGGGAGAACAACCGTGGGCGCTGCGCGCATGAGTGGTACGCCGTTGCCGGGAATCGGGGTCCGCTACGACCTCAGCACGCGAGAACAGCGCCGTCTGTCCGTGGTCGCGCACCGGGACGGAACGCGGACCCTGAGCGCGTACCGCGAGGACGATCCCGACGCCTGCGCTCTGTCCGTGCGTCTGACGGCCGGGGAGGCGGCGGCCGTCATCGACGCGCTCATGCCGGCGCATCACAGCCCCAACCTGCTGTCGACGACCGAGTTGGGGCTGGTGGCGGAGCGCGTCGAACTGTCGGCGACCTCGTACTGGAACGGGCGGCTGCTGGGTGAGACCCGGATGCGTACCGAGACCGGTGTGTCGATCGTGGCGGTGCTGCGGCGGGCCGAGGCGATCCCGTCCCCCGGGCCTGACCTCCGGCTCGCGGGCGGGGACACGCTGATCGTGATCGGCACGCGCGAGGGCGTCGACGGCGCCGCGGCGATTCTCGGGCGGGAGTGATACACGTGCATTCGTCTGCGGTCTTCCTGATCGAGTTCGGCGCGATCATTCTTGGTCTGGGGTTGCTGGGCCGGTTCGCCGGGCGCTTCCAGTTCTCACCCATCCCCCTGTATCTGCTGGCCGGGCTCGCCTTCGGCCAGGGCGGACTGCTCCCGCTGGACACCAGTGAGGAGTTCGTCGCCATCGGCGCCGAGATCGGCGTCATTCTGCTGCTGCTCATGCTGGGGCTGGAGTACACCGCCAGTGACCTGGTCTCCAACCTCAAGACCCAGTACCCGGCCGGGCTCGTCGACGCCACGCTCAACGCCCTGCCCGGCGCCGCCATGGCGCTGCTGCTGGGCTGGGGGCCGGTGGCGGCGGTCGTCCTGGCGGGGGTGACCTGGATCTCCTCGTCCGGGGTGATCGCCAAGGTCCTGGGCGATCTGGGACGGCTCGGCAACCGGGAGACCCCGGTGATCCTCAGCATCCTGGTCCTCGAGGACCTGTCCATGGCCGTGTACCTGCCGATCATCACCGCCCTGCTGGCCGGCGCGGGCCTGGCGGCGGGCAGCGTCACGCTGGCCATCGCCCTCGGGGTCGCCGCTCTGGTGCTGCTGGTGGCGGTGCGGTACGGCCGGCACATATCGCGTTTCGTCTCCAACGACGACCCCGAGAAGCTGTTGCTGGTCGTGCTGGGCCTGACCCTGCTGGTCGCGGGGCTCGCACAGCAGCTGCAGGTCTCGGCGGCCGTGGGCGCGTTCCTGGTCGGCATCGCCCTGTCCGGCGAGGTGGCGGAGGGCGCGCACAATCTCCTGGCTCCGCTGCGTGACCTGTTCGCCGCGGTGTTCTTCGTGTTCTTCGGACTGCACACCGACCCGCAGAGCATTCCGCCGGTGCTGGTCCCGGCGCTGGCCCTGGCCGTCGTCACCGCGATGACCAAGATCGCCACCGGGTACTGGGCGGCCAAGCGGGCCGGTGTCTCCGTCAAGGGACGCTGGCGCGCGGGCGGCACGCTGGTCGCCCGGGGCGAGTTCTCCATCGTCATCGCCGGGCTCGCCGTCACCGCCGGGATCGAACCCGACCTGGGCCCGCTGGCCACGGCGTACGTGCTGATCCTCGTCATCCTCGGCCCGCTCACCGCCCGCTACACCGAACCGGTGGCCCAGCGCCTGACCGTCCTGTTCGGCAAGACCGCGCCGGCCGGCGGCGCACCGGCCGAGGGCTGGGTACCGGAATCCGGGACGCAGGAGACGGCGGCACGTCAGGAGGCGGCGACCGACCAGGACACGGTCGGCCGGTCGTGATCGGGGCGGTCTGCCGATCGGGGCACGGGCGGCCGGTCATGAGCGAGACGGTCGGCCGGTCATGAGTGACACAGCCGGCGGATCATGAGTGAGGACGGCCGGGTGGCGCTGACGGAGCGCCGCACGGTCCCGCTCCTCGCCGTCCCGGCCGTCCACCGCGGTGCGGCCGTCCGGCGGGCCGTCGCAGTCAGGACCGGGGCGGGGGGACCCGCTGTCTACGCGCGGTGCGCTGGGGGTCGCACAGTTCCGCGGCCATTCCGGCCAGGACCATGCCGGTGACGATCAGCAGTCCGTGGGCCAGCGTGATACCGGTGCCCAGCGCCACCAGGGCGAGGGCGAACAGCGGCCAGGCCCGGGTGCGCCGGTATTCGCGTGGCGGGCAGGGGCGTCCGGCCCGGAGGGCGCGGGCGAACCGGGGATCGTCCCGGTACACGCGAGCCGCGATCTCGCTGAGCAGCTTGTCATCGGTTCCGGGCATGACGCGCTCCTCTCGGCACGCGGCGGCGGGCAGGCGCCACAGCCGGCGGTCGGGCCGTGCGGGTGGAAAGCCGCGCGGGACCAGGCCGCCGTGGCACTGCCGCCATCGGTGCCGGGCTCCTCTCGTGACTCGACGGACTCGCGGCTTCTCTCCCCCAGTCGGGGCGCCGCGGCCCGCACCCGTGCCCGGGCAGGCGGCAACGTCAGGCCACACGCCGGTACGACCGTCGAAAGGGGGTTTGACTCCACCCTCGCCCGGCGCCGAGGGCTGTCGCCATCGGGTCCAACACCCATTTACGGGCGGCTCGGACCCCCAGAGACGGCACCCAATGGGTGCCGGACCCGATGGACCCGGCCCGGTGGCCGTCCGCATCAGGCCCTGCATCACGTCCTGACCCATCGCCTGACCAGGGAAATGAACGCCGCCTCGTGCGCCTTGACCTCGGAGAGGTCCTTGAAGGTCACCAGGGCCCGGTCGCCGGAACGCCATCGCATCAGGCCGCTGTCGTCGTCGAACGTGAACGAGGCGGCGTCGTCCTTCACCTTCGCACCCCGGTGGAAGACGAGTTGGACGTCCCTGGACCTCAACTGGAAAGTCACCCGGTCGACTCCGCCGTAGCAGAAGCTCGGAGCCTTCCACTTCACCTGCTCGGTGATCAGCGGATCCGCCCGCAGGATCGCGGCGCGCAGGTACTCGACCGCTTCCCTCTGCGGATGATCGACCGTCTCCATCAGCTGGTCGACGTCACCACTGCGGCCAGTCGTCATCCGGCGTACCCCTCCTGGCGGTTGGCCGCGGGGCACCCCCGCGCTTCACCTGCTCTCTTGCGAGGAGGGCCCGGTGTTCCTGCCGGGTAGGAATCGCATCCTGTGACAACGGCGCGGAGTGCCGCCGCGTCCGGGTTCCGGGGCGCGGAGCGCCCTGACGGCCTGCCCGGCGGAGCAGGATGAACGCGAACACGTGTGCTGGTGTTCGCTGGTCGGGGTGGTCACATCGGCAGAGCGGTGCGGCTGTTCGGGTGTCGTGCGTACGGTCGCATGGTGGGTGCCGGGTGATCGGGACAAGTGCCGGGGGGTGGCGGCGGTGTGGGAGGGCGACGGGGGCGGACATGCCCGGTACACGTACCGGCTGCGGGTGTCGGCCACGGCCCGGGCGGGACTGGAGGCGGAGTGGGGGCGGTGCCGGTGGCTCTGGAACGAGTGCGTGGCCCGTTCCAGGAAGGCCCACGCCGAGGGTGAGGTGTGCGGTCCGGCCCGGCTGGACCGGATGCTGACCCGGGCCCGTACCGTCACGCCGTGGTTGGCCGCGGGTGCCTCGGTGCCGCAGCAGCAGACCGTCCGTGACTTCGCCGCATCCCGCGCGAAAGCCCTGAAGGACATCAAGAACCGGCTGCCCGTCAGGCGGCGGGCCGGTATGCCCCGGCACAAGAGGAAACGCGGGGCCGATCCGACACTGAACTACACGCGGCGCGGGTTCCGGCTCAAGGACGGGCGGCTGCGCCTGGCGGGCGGGATCGTCCTGACCGTGGTGTGGTCCCGTCCTCTGCCGGCCGAGCCGTCCTCGGTGCGGGTGTACCGCGACCACCTCGGCCACTGGTACGCCTCGTTCGTCGTCCCCGCCCGTATCGAGCCGCTGCCGCCGACCGGTGCGGTGATCGGCATCGACTGGGGAGTGAGGGAGACCGCTACCACCACCTCCTACGCCCACGACCTCCCCCACCCCGAGCATGGCGCGAAAGCCAGGGAGAAGCTGTCCCGGTACGACCGGATGATGGCCCGGCGCAGGCCGAAGAAGGGGCAGGCCGCGTCGAGGGGCTATCGGGAGGCGACGAGGTGGCGGGCGAAGACCTACGCGAGGATCGCCCGGCAGCGGCAGGACACGGCTCGCAAGTGGGCGAAGAAGGTCGTGTACGACCACGATGCGATCGCGGTGGAGGACTTCCGGCCCAGGTTCCTCGCCAGGACGTCGATGGCCCGCAAGGCGGCCGATGCCGCGATCGGCACGACCAAGCAGGCGCTGATCGGGATGGGCCGCAAGCACGGGCGGGATGTGCGTCTGGTGCGTCCCGCGCACACCACCATGGACTGTGGATCGTGTGGAGCGAGAGCCAAGCACGCACTGCCGCCGTCGGAACGCACCTATACCTGCACGGCGTGCGGAGCCGTCTGTCCCCGGGACGAGAACTCTGCCCGCGTGATGCTCGTCCGGGCTGGTCTGGACCCGGCTGGTGTCGAGGGCGCAAGACCTCCTGGAGCGCTGCTCCAAGAGGCGGCCTGAGCCAGGAATCCCCTTCCCTTCAGGGAGGGGAGCAGTCAACAGAGTGGCATGCGGCGGTCGTTCGCAGGGCTGCCGCGGCTCAAGCCGCGGCCAGGGGCTCGGCGACACGCGCATCGCGGAGCACGCGGCAGACCTCGCCGACGACCCTGCCGTGCAGCGGCAGCGAGACGTGGCCGACGGCCCGCACGGGGACGTTGCGTATCCGCAGGTCGGGGTGGACCAGCCGGGCATTGGCGGTGGGGACGATCAGCTCGTCGAGGTCACTGTGGAACGCCACGAAACGGGTCTCGCAGCCGGGAGCGGGCCCCGCGAGCTCCGTGAGCACGTCGCTGCCCGGCCGGAGCTGCCGGATCGCCCGAAGCGGCAGAGGCACGGCCGCGGCCAGCGTGCCGTGGTGCGGGGCGCCCAGGGTGACCAGGGTGTGCACGCGGGCGTCGCCGCCCAGGCGCTGCGCGTAGTAGCGGGCGACCATGCCGCCGAGACTGTGGCCGATCACGTGGACACGCTCGTGCCCGCTGCCCTCGCAGATCCGCTCCACCTGCTCCGCCAGCAACCGCGCGGCGCTGCGGACGTCGTTGCTCAGCCAGTTGTAGTTCAGCACGGCGACCCGGCGAAAACCCGCCTGCCGCAGGCCGCGTCTCATCACGTGGAAGATCGCCCGGTTGCTGAACAGGCCGTGGACCAGCAGGACCGGGCTGTCGGCGGAGACGGCCGGAAGGGCCACAGCGCCGTCCGACGGCGCCGCCCGCCGGGATCCGGGCCCGCGGCGCTCCCCGCCCTCGCCAAGACCGGACGGGTACAGGGCCAGTGCCGCGACGATCGCGGCCACCTCCACGGCGGCGCCGAAAACGGCTCCGGGCAGCGAACGGGCCGGGAGCAGACTCCCTCGGGAACCCGGCGGCTCGGCCGGGCCAGGAGGTGTCACTCCCGTGCTGCGACATCCGGAAAGATCCCGTCCGGAAAGAACCATGGCTTCACTCCTCACGCCGCCAGGGGTGCGCGCTGCCGGGAACCACGCGGCGGAGCACGCCCCGCCGCACGGAGAAGGCTCCGGTCCGAGCCCGCGCCCGAGGGCTGCCGCCGAACGGAAACCGGCTGGTGACGCCCGTCCGCTCCAACGGATTGCGGGGACGTTAAGCCGAAGTTTCCGCTGGCGGCAATGGTTTGGTGGCCCACCTCACACGCGCATCACGAGCGGCGACCGGACGATTTCGGCGAGACACCAACTTGGCGGGATCATGTCATGTCGCACATCCGCCAATGAATGCTGCTTGTCGAGAACATGACGATCATACTTAGTTGTTCGTCGGCGGATGCATCTCATCCGCTGTCGACCTTGAACCAGCGCACGGGTCGACCCCAGCTCAGCAGCATGGGAGTCACACAATGCGCACTTCGAGGCATTCCAGACCGGCCGCACGGAGGATCTCCGCGCGGCTGGCCGCTTTCACCGCGGCGGCCGTCGCCGTCATGGCCGCGGGCTTACCCGTCGCCCAGGCCGCCACCGACACCGCGGAATCCAGTCGGGGCGCCACCGCCACCGCGACGCATCCCGGCGTGGAACAGGTCTGCAGCACGCCCGAGAAGGGCGAGTTCGGCTGCATGGCGCTGCGCCGCACCGACATCAAGGCCGCCAAGGGCGTCCAGCCGATGGCCAGTACGCCGAGCGGCTTCGGCGCCGCCGATCTGCAAAGCGCGTACAACCTTCCGGACAACGGCGGAGCGGGCCAGACGATCGCCATCGTCGACGCCTACGACGACCCGACCGCCGAGGCCGACCTGACCGTCTACCGCCAGCAGTACGGCCTGCCCCCCTGTACCACCGACAATGGCTGCTTCAAGAAGATCGACCAGCGCGGTGGCACGAACTACCCGGCCCCCGACAGCGGTTGGGCGGGCGAGATATCGCTCGACCTCGACATGGTCTCCGCGGCCGCCCCCAACGCCCGCATCCTGCTGGTCGAGGCCGACAGCGCGAGCTTCGAGGACATCGCAGCCGCCGTCGACCAGGCCGTCGCACAGGGCGCCAAGTACGTGTCCAACTCCTACGGCACCGGCTACACCTCCACGCCGGGCAGCGGTGAGGACCCGTCCGAGACGACGGAGTTGGACGCCCACTACAACCACCCGGGCGTGGCGATGGTCGCCTCCTCCGGGGACGACGACTACGGCGTCTCCTACCCGGCCGTCTCCCAGTTCGTGACCGCGGTCGGCGGCACCGCCCTCAAGCGGGACACCACCACAGGCCGCGGCTGGTCCGAGTCGGTGTGGCACAACAGCTACGGCGGCCCGGGCTCGGGCTGTTCGCTGTACGAGCCCAAGCCGGCCTTCCAGACGGACACCGGCTGTGACATGCGGACCGTCGCCGACGTCTCCGCGGTCGCCGACCCCGTCACCGGCGTCTCGGTGTACCAGACCTACGGCGGCTCCGGCTGGGCCGTGTACGGCGGCACCAGCGCCTCCGCGCCGATCATCGCCGGCGTGTACGCCGTGGCCGGTACCCCCGCCGCGGGCAGCTACCCGAACGCCTACCCGTACCAGAACCCGTCCGCGCTCAACGACGTGACGGAGGGCGTCAACGGCAACTGCACCCCGGCCTACCTGTGTACCGCGGGGCCCGGCTACGACGGGCCGACCGGCCTGGGAACGCCCAACGGCACCGCCGCCTTCCGCAGCGGCCCGCACGGCGAGGTCTCCGGCAGCGTCACCGACACCTCCGGCAAGGCACTCGCCGGCGCCTCCGTCACGGTCGGTGACCACCGGGCGACGACCGACGCCCAGGGCCACTACAGCCTGACCGTGCCGCCCGGCACCTACGACGTCACCGCGTCCGCCTACGGGTACCGGACCAAGACGACCACCGGGGTCACCGTCGTCGAGGACGGCACCGTCAAGGCCGACTTCGAGCTGGCCGCGGTGGCCCGGCAGACCGTCACCGGCAAGGTGACCGACGGCTCCGGCCACGGCTGGCCGCTCTACGCGAAGATCGCCGTCGACGGCGTGCCCGGCGCTCCGGTCTTCACCGACCCGTACACCGGCGCCTACAGCGTCGACCTGCCGCAGGGCGAGAACTACACCCTGCGCGTCACCGCCGTGTACCCCGGCTACCAGGCCGTCACCAAGCAGGTGGCCGTGGAGGATGCGGCGCAGACCGTGAACGTCTCGGTCCCGGTCGACGCCCAGGCGACCACGGCCGCCGGATACGCCGTCAAGCTGACCGGCCCGACGGAGCCCTTCGACTCCACCACCGCGGCCCCGGACGGCTGGAGCGTGGTCAACGCCGACGGCACCACCGGCGGCTGGGACTTCGGCGACCCCGGCAAGCGCGGCAACCACACCGGTGGCTCCGGCGGCTTCGCCATGGCCGACAGTGACCACTACGGCAGCGGCAAGAAGCAGGACAGCTCGCTGATCAGCCCGGTCTTCGACCTGACGGGCAACACCAGCCCCCAGCTCTCCTTCGACACCGACTACAAGAGCTACAGCGGCCAGAGCGCCGACATCGACGTCAGCACCGACGGCGGCGCCACCTGGACCAACGTCTGGAACCGCACCACCACGCTCACCGGCCCCGCCCACGTCGAGGTCCCGCTGACCGCCTACGCCGGCAAGTCCGGCGTGCAGCTCCGCTTCCACTTCAAGGCCACCTGGGGCTACTGGTGGGAGCTCGACAACGTGTTCGTCGGCAAGCGTGCCTACGAGCCCGTCGCGGGTGCTCTGGTCGCCGGCAAGGTGACCGACGCCAACACTGGCGAGGGCGTCGTCGGCGCCACCGTCGTCAACGTGGATGCCGCGCAGGACAAGGCCACCACGGCCGCCACCCCGGACGACCCGGCGCTCGGCGGCGGCTTCTACTGGATGTTCACCACCAAGACCGGCAGCCACACCTTCACCGCCTCCAAGTCGCGCTACACCGACGCGGCCAGGACGGTGGACGTGGCACCGGACAGCACCACCCGGGCCGACTTCGGACTGAAGGCCGGCAAACTGGTGATCACCCCCGGCTCGGTCGACAAGACGGTCGACTGGGGCAAGGCGGCCGCCCAGGACCTGACGGTGAAGAACACCGGCGGCGCGCCCGCGACCCTCACCCTGGGCGAGCAGCCCGGAGGCTTCACGATGAAGTCCACCGGCGGTGCGCCGCTCAACCTGGTGAAGGGCGACTACTCCCCGCTCTCCGCGGCCAAGGCCGACGGCAGCGGCAAGAAGGAGTCCGCCGCCGTGGCCAACGCGGCCGGGGACGCCTGGCAGCCGGTGGCCAACCTGCCCACCACGCTCCAGGACAACGCCGTGGCCGTCGACGGCGGAAAGGTCTACTCGGCCTTCGGCTACACCGGCAGTGCGGACACCAACGCCCTGTACGCCTACGACCCCGACAGCGGCTCCTGGTCGAAGCTGGCATCCGCCACCGACACCCGTGAGGCCCCGGCCCGCGGCTTCATCGGCGGCAAGCTGTACGCGGTCGGCGGCTGGGGCGCCAGCGGCAACCCCGACGCCAAGCTGGAGGTCTACGACCCGGCGTCCAACACCTGGTCCACCAAGGCGCCCTCGCCCAAGCCGTACGCGGGCTCGGGCAGCGCGGTGCTCGGCGGCAAGCTGTACGTCGTCGGCGGCTGCACCGGCAGCGTCTGCGGCACCAAGGACGTCACGGTCTACGACCCGTCGTCCGACAGCTGGTCGCAGATCGCCTCCTACCCGGAGTCGATCTCCTGGGAGTCCTGCGGCGGCATCGCCGGCAAGCTCTACTGCGCCGGCGGCACCACCGACGCCGGCTCGGTGAAGCACGCCTACAGCTACGACCCGTCGTCCGACAGCTGGGCGGCGGTGGCCGACCTGCCCATCGACCTGTGGGGTTCGGCGTACTCCGCGGCCAACGGCCTGCTGCTGGTCTCGTCCGGCGTCACCAACAACAGCACCGCGATCACCAACCAGGGCTTCGCCTTCGACCCGGGCACCGGCGCCTGGACCGCCCTGCCCAACGCCAACACCTCCGTCTACCGCGGCGGCGGCGCCACCGGCTTCTACAAGGTCGGCGGCAACCCCGGCGGCAGCTTCACGCCGCCGGTGGCCACCGTGGAGGTGCTGCCCGGCTACGACCAGGGCGGCGGCTCCTCGGACGTCAGCTGGCTGTCCGTGTCCGAGCAGAAGGTGACGCTCCAGCCGGGGGCGAGCACCACGCTCAAGGTCGGCCTGGACGCCGGGGTCGACGAGGTCACCCAGCCCGGCGCCTACACGGCGGCTCTGACCGTCCAGACCGACACCCCGTACGCCGGGGTTCCGGTCGACGTGAAGATGCGCGTCAGCCCGCCGAAGGACTGGGGCAAGTACGCCGGCACCGTGCTGGGCGCCGACGGCAAGGGCGGCACCGCGCCGCTGGCCGGAGCGACCGTCCAGATCAACGCCGCGACGGTGAGCTACACCCTGCGGACAGGTAAGGACGGAACCTACGCCCTGTGGTTCGACAGCCGCCTCAACCCGGTCAGCGTGATCGTGTCCAAGGACGGCTACCAGCCGGTGACCACCACCGTGAAGCTCAAGAAGGGAGAGACGACGACGGGCGACTTCACGCTGAAGAAGTCCTCGTGACCTCATCCCCGTGAAACAGCCGCGGGCCGGCCCTTCGGGGCCGGCCCGTGCCGCACCCGGACCGCCCCGCGCGCCCGGGACTCACTCCGTGCGCCTCGTTGTGTGTGGTGGGAACGAGTCCGTCGATCGCCCTGCGACCGGCACCGCGCGTGGGTGAGGATTGCGGCCATGGGATTGTCGACGGCGTTCACGGAACTGTTCGGCGTGGAGCATCCGATCGCCCTGGCGCCGATGGGCGGTTCGGCCGGTGGCGCCCTGGCGGCGGCGGTCTCGCGCGGCGGCGGGCTCGGACTGCTGGGCAGCGGTAACGGGGACCGGGAGTGGCTGGCCCGCGAACTGCCCGTCCTGGCCGGCGCGTGCGCCGGGAAACCCTGGGGCATCGGCTTCCAGACGTGGGCGATCGACGACGCCGCGATCGCGCGAGCGTTGGAGCAGAGGCCGGCGGCGGTGATGCTGTCCTTCGGCGACCCCGGTCCGTTCGCGGAGCGCGTCCGTGGCGCGGGTACGGCGTTGATCCTTCAGGTCACCGACCTGGAGGAGGCCCGCAGGGCGGTGGATCTGGGCGCGGACGTGATCGTGGCGCAAGGCACCGAGGCCGGCGGGCACGGCGCCCGGCACGGGCGGTCCACGCTGCCGTTCGTGCCCGTCGTGGCGGACCTGGCGGCGCCGGTGCCGGTGCTTGCGGCCGGCGGGATCGCCGACGGGCGCGGCGTGGCGGCCGCCCTGGCGCTGGGGGCCGCCGGAGCACTGCTCGGCACCCGCTTCCAGGCCACCACCGAGGCCCTGGTCGCCCCCGCGACAGGCCGGGCGATCGTCGAGGGCCGCGGGGAGGACACCGAGCGCAACAGGGTGCTGGACCTCGCCCGTGGTTCGCGGTGGCCGGCGAAGTACACCGCGCGCACCCTGAGCCACCCTTTCCTCGACGCATGGCGGGGCCGGGAGGACGAACTCGCGGCTGACCCGCATGCACGGCAGGCCTACCAGGACGCCGTGACACGAGGCGAGATCCCCCCGCTGCCGCAGTGGGCCGGCGAGGGCATCGACCTCATCGACGACCAGCCGTCCGCGGCCGATCTGGTCAGCACCCTGGCCGCCCAGGCGGAGGAGGCGCTGGCCCGAGCCTGCAGGCGCTGACCGCGCGATCACAGGGGAGCGGCGATCACGGCCGCTCGGCAGGTCGTGCGCCGGCGGTTGACGGCCGAAGGGCCGAAGACCGCACGTGCGGTCTTCAGCCCTTCGGCGCAGCGGTCATACCGGCTGTGACGGCGGTGGCAGAGGGTGGCAGTCGGCCTCCGCGTCACAGCACGACTTCCGAGGCGGGCTAGCGGCGGCCGGGGAAGTGGTTGCGGTCGCCGTACCAGCCGTGGTGACGGTCGTTGTACCAGCCGTGGTGCCGGTCCCAGTGCCGGCGGTTGTTGTACCAGCCGTGGTGCCAGCCGCGGTAGCGGTAACGGTCGTCGAAGTGACCGCGGCGCCGATCGTAGTCACGGCCGAACCCGACGCCCTCCACGGGGCGGCTGTGCGAGAAGCTCCTTCCGTTGTCGCGGTCGTGGTCTCCGTCGGCCAGGGCCGGCAGAGCGGCCGCGCCGACGAGGGCGCCCGAAGCCACACAGGTGGCGAGCAGGCGGAGCGCCGTACGAGAAACAGACATGAATCCCCTCACGGTCGTGCACGTCCGCCCTGGTCGGGCGGGGCGTGCGATCCGATTCCCGGCTCTGTGCCGAGGCGCCACACTGTGGCCCTCCACGACGACAGCAGATGACCAAAAGGATTCGTGTTACGAAACGCGGATATATCCGTAACTCTCCCTTGTACGGACCATCGATCCGGGGAGAGCGCGGGTCGCCGACCCGGTCCCTGCCCCGAACCACCCCGCGATCAGGAGGAAAACGGCTGACGATTCGTGGCGCTCCCGGCGGTCTCGCCGCCTCGACTCCCACGAATGGCCGAACGGCTTTCGTAACAGCGGGGGCGCCTCCTATCGGGGGACCCGTTTCGCACGGCGGCGATCCGGTCAGCCGGTGGCGAGGTGCCGGCCGGCGGGATCTGCCTGTCGGACCTGCACGTGATCGACGGCAGCATCGACTGACCCCTGGGGGAGGTCACCCCGGGCCATGAGCCGGCGGGCGCCATCGCCGAGGTGGGCGCCCGTGTTCCGTACTGGCAGCCGGGCCGGCGGGTGGTCATCGCACCGGGGAGGGCCTGCGGCGCCTGCCCGCACTGCGGGGACGCCCAGGACTGCCTGGCCCCGGACGATGCGGCAGAACTGGGACCCGGGCCTGGGCGGGGTCTTCCGCTGGGGGGATTCGTGGTGCTCATGGCCGTGTACACCGGTCTGCTCGGGTACGCCATGACGCGCTGGGTGATTCTTCGGCAGTTGACGGCGCGTCGGGCGGGTGCGGCGGCCACAGGCGGCTGAGTTCACTTGTCGTTCAGTCCGATGTTGGCTGTTGGTTGCGTCCGCACCCTCGTCGAGCCGGACAGTGAGACGGCGGGCGAGGTGGAGCAGGTCGCGGACCTCTTCCGGTTCTACGCCTCCGCTGTCCGCGCCCAGTCGGCACCGGCCGCCGGACGCCTCGTCGACGGCCATGAGAGCTGGGTGCGCTGGGAGCCCCTCGGGGTCGTGGGCGTCGTCGTGCCCTGGAACTATCCGCTGATGATGACGGCCTGGCGGTGCGCTCCGGCTCTGGCCGCCGGTAACACGGTGGTGGCCAAACCCGCCGAGACCACCCCCGACACCCTGGAACTCCTGGCCGAGCACGCCGCCGTCGCGCTGGCCGACGGAGTTCCGCAGGCGCTGGCGGCGAGCGTGTGGACCCGTGATCTGACCACGGGGCTGGAACTCGCCGGGCGGCTGAACGCGGGGGAGGCCTGGCTCAACTGCCATCTGGTGCAGACCGCGGAACTCCCGCACGGCGGCCGGGGCGCCTCGGGCCACGGCACGGACCTGAGCACCCTGGCCCTGCACGAGTACCAGCGCCCCAAGACGGTGACCGCGCGCCTGCTCCGCGGCACCTGACGGCGGCCGCCCGACGCAGGGCTCCCGAGAACCCTCCGTGCCGGTCCCGTGTGCCGGTCAGACGCCGTGCGGACTCGCCGTGGTGGCCGAGGGGGTGGGGGAGGGGGGCTGGGGGTGCTTGCTGGCGTACTGGTCCGCGGTGACGGCCAGGGACTGTGCGATCTGCCGCAGGTAGGAGATGAGCCGCTCGGTCTCCTCCTGGTCGCCGCCGGCCGCCTGCGTCTCCTGTTCCCACATCCGCTGGAGGATCGCCTCGGCCTGTGCCCTGGCGGCCCGCACCATGTTGCGGGCCTGATCGCGGGCCGCGACGACGGTTTGCTCGGCCGCCTGCTGGGCACGGGCCTGCTGAAGTACGGCGTCCACGGTCGGCACCCCGGTGGGAGAGTTGCCGTCACCGATGTTGTTCGCCCGGATCCAGTCCCGGTGGCGCTGCATGTCCGTCCGCAGTCGGTCGTTCTCCTCCGTCAGCGCTATCAGGGTCGACGCGCAGCGGCGCAGGGCGTCGTGCACCGACTCCTCGTTGTAGCCGCGACGGGTCAGGGGAGCTCGGGGGAAGGTCATCGACCGCAGCGTCTCGGGCGTCACCAGGTGCTCCTCCGGATGCGGTGCTCCTGTCTCGTTCACGTTTCTCCGATCACCGAGCTTCTTCGAAGTGCAGCAGGTCGTGCGGAATGCCCGCGTCCGCCAGATCGCGCACTGTGGCTGAGACCATGGCGGGCGAGCCGCAGACGTAGAAGGAGCATCCATTCCACGCGGCGGCGCGCAGGACCGGGCCGGCGAGGCTGCGGTTGTCGACGGTGCCGGCGTGGGCGCCGACCAGGGGCGTGACGCGAAGCCATGGGTGTGCCTGCGCCAGATGCCTCAACGCGGCCATGTCGTACAGTCCGTGGTTGTCGCGCGCCCCGACGAACAGGTCCACCCGGCGCGGGGGACCGTGCTGGGCTATCTCCTCGACCAGGGCGCGCAGTGGGGCCAGGCCGGTGCCTCCGCCGATCAGCACCAGATCCCGGCCGCCGGACGGCTGGAGTGTGAGCCTGTTGCCGACCGGGGCGCCGAGGCGCAGCACGTCGCCCTGCCGCAGCCCGTACACCAGGGCCGGGCTGAGCAGGCCGCCTTCGACGGAGCGTACGTGCAACTCGACGGTCCGGTCGGCACGCGGTGCGTTGGCAGGGGTGAACGCCCGCCAGGTGCTCGGCCGCATCGGGGCTTCCACCATCACGGACTGCCCGGCCCGGTACGCCATCGGCTGGTCCAGACGCAGAGTGAGGACCGCGACGTCGAAGCCGCGCTGCTCATGCCGTACCACCTCGGCGTTCCACCACGCCGGATTCACCGCGCCATCGGCCTCGGCGGCCTGCACCATGGTGCGGGCCACCAAGGCGTAGGCCTCGGTCCAGCCGCGCTGCAATTCCGGAGTCCACGCCTCGCCCAGGAAGTACGCCAGCGTGGCCAGCAGCGCCTGCCCCACCGCCTCGTAGTGCTGCGCCACCACCTGGAACTTGCGGTGGTCCCGGCCCAGCTGCCGCAAGTACGGAACCAGCCGGTCCGGATCGTCGGCCTCCGCGACGATCCGGCCCAGGGCGGCGACGAGCCGATCGCGCTGTGCCCCCATGGCCACCGGGAACATCGGCCGGACCTCCGGCGCGATGATGAACAGATAGGAGTAGAAGTAGCGGGGCACTTCGTCCCCCGACTTGCCGACCAGGGCGAAGGAATCTCTCAGCGCCTGTGCATCGCTCACGTCCGCCCTCCGGTGGCTGACATCAGGGTTGACTTTCGGACAATGGGGCCGGCCGGCGGCTCGTTACGAGGAGCCGCCGGCGGCGGCTCACTTCGAGGCGGCCGCGCCGGCGTCGAGCATGGTGTTGCTGATCAACCCGTAGACGGCCGCCCAGGACTCCTCGACGGCCGGTGTCCACGCATCGCCCGCGTAGTGGCGCAGGGTGGCGATCAGGCTGGCCCCCACGGCCGGGTAGTGCTCGGGCAGCACGCCGTATCCCGCGTGGCGGCGTCCCAGGTTCTCCAGCATGCCTATGAGGGTCTCGGTGTTCTCCAGGTTGGCGACCAGGGCACCCAGCGCGGCCCACAGGCGGTCGCGCTGCTCGTCGAGGTGAGCCGCGAACAGGGGGCGCACATCGGGATGGTGGGCGAACAGGTGGTCGTAGAAGTACGCGGTCACCTGCGTGCCGTGGGGCTGAACAGCCGCGAAGCTGCTCCGGATCAGTGAAAAGTCTGCAGTCATGGCGGCCGACTGTAGCCAGAGGCGCGTGGACCGAACAAGTGGAGGGCTTTCTGTAACGAGTTCGTCAAGTAGTTGTCCACAGGGGTACACAAGCGCGGCCCCGGCGGGCGTCCCGGCTCGGGGGGAGTGCCCGGCCGGCCCCTGGCCAGTGGCGTCACGTATGCTCTGCCCGCGACCCGGAAGCTGAAGTTCCCGTCTTCATAAGTTCGTTTCTGACGTGCATTCACCTGGTCGATCCACCGTGTCCGTCGCCCTGCAGGCACGATGGAAGGAACTGCGTCAGATGCAGCCGGCAAGAAGTCGCGGACGGCTCATGGCCGTCGGCGCGACTGCCATGCTTCTCGTCACCAGTCTTGTGACATCCGCTCATGCGAACCCCGACTCGGGCAAGGGTCAGGACCCCAAGCCCTCCACCCCCGTCTCCCAGGTCGCGCCCGCCCTCACCCCGGCCGACGGGGAATACCTCGAAGGCAGGAGGAAGGTCGCCGCGGAACCCGTCGCGGCCGGTGACAGCGTCACCGAACTCTCCGTGGACGACCAGCGGATCGACGCCACCAGGACGCTGGGCGTCTCCGAGCTGCGCTTCGACGTCGGGTCCAACTCGACCGAGGCCCGGTACCACAACTACGTGCTCGTCAACGGCTCCTACAAGGCCGAGATCGGCGACTTCGTCAACGAGCGGGCAACCCTCGAGGTGCCCAACGAGTACCTGGTCACCGGCGAGAACACCGTCGAGATCCACGCCGGTGCCATCGAGACCTCGTGCGGCATGAACTACGACGACTTCGTCCTCTCCGACGTCAGCCTGGAGCTGCTGGGCGAAGTCGCCGACGGCGAGGACAATCCGTACACCTTCTCCTTCGGCGACGGCAGCTGCGGCACCAACGAGACGCTGCTGAAGAAGGCGACCCTGAAGTTCTACGTCCACGGAAACCCCAAGGGCACCACGGGCCTGACCACGGACCTGGACACCACCAAGCTGGCCAACGGCAAGCACACCATCGCCGCGAAGAACGCCTCCGGCGCCACGGTCAAGCACACCGTGACGGTGAACAACGCCCCGGCCGGCGCACCCACCCTGCTGCCCAAGGACGGCACTCTGGTACGGGGCGCCCAGACGGTCACCGCCACGTCACCGGCCTCCGGTGGGGCCGGCACCGCCTCCCTCACCGTCGACGGCAAGGAGCCCAAGGCCCGCGCCACGCTCGGCACCGGCGCCGCGACCTTCTCCTTCGACGTCGGCACCAACTCGATCGAGGCCAAGTACCACAACTACCTGCTGGTCAACGGCAAGCGCATCGAGATCGGCGGCAGCTACGTCAGCGAGCGAGTGAAGATCGCGGTCCCGGCCCGGTTCCTGAAGCCCGGCGACAACACGATCAAGGTCGTGACCGGCGTCTACGCCGACAGCTGCGGCGCCAACCGCGACGACTTCGTGATCTCCGACCTCGGCCTCGAGCTCGCGGGCGCCACCGTGACCGGCCGTGACATCGAGCAGTCATACAGCATGGGCGACGGCAGCTGCGGCAGCAGCCAGACCCTGCTGCGCGACGTCGAACTGCACTACACGATCGACGCCCCGGCCGTGCACGTCGTCCCGACTCTGGGCTCGGGCACCGCGACCCTCAGCTTCAACGTGGGCAGCAACTCGATCGAGGCCCGCTACCAGAACTACCTGCTGGTCAACGGCCAGAAGGTGGTGCTCGACAGCGACTACGTCAGCGAGCGCGTCGACTTCACCTTCCCCAATGAGTACCTGGTGCCCGGCTGGAACACGATCGACTTCGTGACCGGCACGTATCAGACCTCGTGCGGCGCCAACCGGGACGACTTCACGATCAGCAACTTCGCCCTCACCCCGGCCAAGGGCAAGGCCGCCGGCCAGATGCTCAAGAGCTCCTACGGCATGGGCGACGGCAACTGCGGCAGCAACGTCAATCTGCTGACCGAGATCGACCTCGAGTTCCTGGTGGACGCGCCCGCCCAGGGCCTACGCGCCGACCTCGACACCACCGAGCTCGCGGACGGCGAGCACAAGCTGGCCGCCGCCTCGACCACCGGCGAGGTCGCCACCCGCGCCCTGTTCACCGACAATTCCGGCCCGGCGGTCACGAGCAGCGTCCCGGCCGCCGGCCAGAAGATCAACGCCGCGGTCGTGCTGGACGTCAAGCTGGAGGACGCCTCCGCCGTGGTCTCCGGCCCGGACGTCAAGCTGGACGGCAAGCCGGTCGCGCTCGGCGCCGAGGTCGGCCCCGGCCTCAAGGCCGGTGCCCACACCCTCACCGTGACCGGCACCGACGGACTCGGCAACACCGCCGCCCGGGAGATCGCCTTCACGTCCGCGGGCATCCCGGACGCCCCGGCCGACCTCTCCCCGGCGATGGGCGACACCGGCGCGCGGGGTTCCACGACCCTCTCCGCCAAGGTCGGCGAGCCCGACGGCGGCAAGGTGGAGGCGACCTTCTCCGAAGCCGAGATCCTGACGCCCAACCAGGCGTACCAGGGCACCTCGCGGGAACTGCCCACCACCCTTCAGGTGAAGGGCGAGAAGCAGGTCAGGACCGACGGGCTCCTGCCCTTCGACGGCAGGACGCTCGACGCGCCGGCCGGCCCGGACATCACCTACCAGCGGTTCGACGTCCAGGTGAAGGGCCATGTGGACACCCCGGTGCTCCGCTGGGAGGGCGTCATCGACCCCGAGCGCCTCGCCGGATTGCGGGCCTGGAACATCAGGACCCAGGCGTGGGACCTGCTCACCAGCTCCCGTGGCGCGGCCAAGGGCACGACCCGGCTCGGCGCCATCGTCGACGACCGGTACATCGACCACCAGCAGGTCCACGTCATGGTGACCGGTGAGGACCCGTTCGCCGACGACATCGAGCCCGGCGACCCCGACGCCTTCGCCGACCCGTCCACGTACGACTTCTCGATCGCCCACTTCACCGACACGCAGTACCTCTCCGAGGGCTCGGTGAAGCCGGAGGCCGCCGAGGAGCGCAAGGTCTGGGAGTCCGGCTACGCCAAGATCGTCGACTGGATCAAGGCCAACCAGAAGCAGCGGAAGATCGCGTACGCGGCGCACACGGGCGACATCATCGAGGACAACATCCGCAAGCCCGCCACCGACGCCCAACAGCAGACCGTGGTCAACGAGTTCGAGGTCACCTCCAAGCTCCAGCGCGGCCTGGACGAGGCCGGCATCCCCAACGGGGTGATCGCCGGCAACCACGACAACCAGTCGGGCACCGAGACCGGGCCGGAGTCGATCTACAACACGTACTACGGTCCCGACCGCTACCACACGGCCGCCCAGGGCTGGCAGCACGCCGAGTACGGCGGCCCGTGGAAGCCGGGCGACAACCAGAACCACTACGACCTGTTCTCGGCCGGCGGGCTGGACTTCGTGGTAGTGGGCCTGTCGTACGGGGTGACGCGGGAGGAGGCCGAGTGGGCCGACTCCGTCTTCAAGAAGTACCCGGACCGCAACGGCATCCTGCTCTCCCACGACTACCTGGTGCCCAGCGAGAACTCCGACGGCCGCGGCGCAGGATTCTCCGCCCCCGACGGCTCGATGCTCTACAAGACCGTGGTGGAGAAGAACCCCAACGTCTTCCTCATCCTCGCCGGACACGAACACGGCGTCGGCACCAATGTCAAGCCGAAGGTGGGCCAGGTCGGCAAGGGCGTCGTCGAGCTGCTGGCCGACTACCAGTTCTACACGGTCCGCGCCGACCGCCTGGGCCTCACCGGCATCGGCGGCCACAAGCCGGACGACGAGCTCCAGTTCGGCGCGAGCTTCCTGCGGCTGCTCCAGTTCAACGTGGCCCGGTCCGAGATGACCGTCAACACGTACTCCCCGCTGCTGGACGACTTCGGCGCCACCGAGTTCGACCCCCGGCACCGGTACGACGGCCGGGAGGACAACATGATCCTTCCCGTCGATCTCACCACCCGCACGACCAGCTTCAAGACGGACTCGCTGGCGCTCTACAAGCCGAAGCAGATCATCGGCAGGAGCACCGTGGCGTCGGGTCAGGTCGCCTCGGTGAAGTGGGACGACCTCAAGGACAGCACCGCCTACGCCTGGTTCGTGACGGCGCGCTCCTCCGGCGGCGGTGTGACCGCCTCCGAGCCGAGCGTCTTCGTCACCAGGGACACCAACAGCCGTCCCGGCAAGCTGAGCGACAGCTCGCCGCTGTCGGCCTGGTTCGACCGCCGGTGACGTACCACCGCCGGTGACGTCCGACCGTATGTGACACCCGGCCGCCCCGGACCCCGGTCCGGGGCGGCCCTCCTCCCGCATTGGAGACACCAGACCATGCGCCGGCTGTTCGCCCTCCCCCTGCTCCTGCTCTTCCTCCTCATGGGAAGCACCCCGGCCTCGGCGCACGACGCCACCACGAAGGCCCACGCCCGGCTGACCGGCAACGGCACGGACGTCACGGCCGAACTCGAACTCGAATACGACCTCCTCATGAAGTCGGCCTGGCTCTACGCCGAGGCCTACGAGGCCAAGGAACGCACCGAGCAGCTCCACCAGCTCCGGACCAACCACGACGCGGTGACCGAGTACGTCACCGAGAGGTTCGCCGTGGCCTACGACGACAAGCCCTGCGCACCGTCCACAGTGGGCGACGGAGACATCCGCATGCGAGGCGGCAAGGCCTTCGCGCTGCTGACCCTCGCCTACGACTGCACAGGCGGGAGCGGAGGCGAGCACGCCGTCTCCAGCGCGCTCTTCCCCGACCAGGAGACCTTCGTCCACAGCACGGAGACCCTGGTCACCTATGACCTCGACGGCACAGAGGGCTCGGCGGTCCTCTCCGCCGGCGACCCGACGCTGCACACCGCCCAGCAGCAGGCAGCCCACCAGGTGGGGGAGTTCCTCCTGCTCGGCACCGAGCATCTGCTGTTCGGCCTCGACCACGTCCTCTTCCTGACCGCCCTGCTCATGGGCGCACTCCGGCTGCGCGACGTCGTCGTCACCGCCACCGCCTTCACCGCCGCCCACAGCGTCACGTTCCTGCTGGCGGCGCTCGGTGTGGTGGACGTGCCCGGCGCCCTCGTCGAGCCGGTCATCGCGGCGACGATCATCGTCGTGGCGGCCGCCAACCTCCTCGGGAAGGGCGAGGACAGGTTCGGCAAGTGGCGGCTTCCGGTGGTCTTCGCCTTCGGTCTGATCCACGGGCTGGGCTTCGCCGGCGCGCTCGACATCCGCGAGCCGGGATCGTGGGGGCTGCTGCTGTCACTGCTGACCTTCAACCTCGGCATCGAGGCCGCCCAACTGGGCCTCATCGCCGTCCTCTTCCCCTTGCTGACCCTGGCCCGCCGGACATCCGCGGCCCGCTGGATCGCGGTCACGCTGACGACAGCCATCGTGACGATCAGCCTCTACTGGTTCCTGGACCGCATCTGGGGCGCCGCCGGTCCGATGGGCTCCGCCTGAAGTCTTGGAGAACCCTTCGGGTCGGCCCGGTGAGCATCGTGGCAACTTCGGCTTACCTACCTGCGCTTTTGTGGCGGGGGGCGGTCGCGAGGGACGTAACGTGAGGCGTCCGTGATCGTTCAGCAGTGCTTCTTCGTCAGGAGGGTTGGGTGCCGATGCGTGAGGCGCAGGGCACGTTGTCCATACGTGTACCGGAGGTCGCGGCCGGGACCGGCCGACCGCCACGGCCCACCCGGCCGCGCGGGCCCGCCACCTCGGTACGGACCGGCCCCCGCTTGTACGCCATCGACGCCATCCGCCTGCTCGCCGCCCTGATGGTCGCCGTGCACCACTACGCGGGCACGCGCCGGGTCAACCAGCCGGACAACGCGATATGGGACCGCCCGGTCTCCGAGATCATGCCGACGGTGTTCCACTTCGCGACGTACGGCTGGATCGGCGTCGAGATCTTCTTCGTGATCAGTGGCTTCGTGATCTGCATGTCGTGCTGGGGCCGCACCCCTCGCCAGTTCTTCGTCTCGCGCGTGATCCGGCTCTACCCGGCGTACTGGTTCGCGATCGTGTTCACGACGGCCGTGCTGGCGGCCCTGCCGGGCGTCTGGGAACGCTTGCGGCCGCGTGACGTCCTGCTCAACCTCACGATGCTCCAGTCCGGTTCGGGCGTGCAGAACGTCGACGGCGTGTACTGGACCCTGTGGGCGGAACTCCGCTTCTACCTGCTCTTCCTGCTGGTGGTGGTCACCGGCCTGACCTATCGCAAGGTCGTCGTCTTCTGCTGTGTGTGGGGTGCCGCCGCGATGCTGGCGCCGGTGGCTTCGTTCCCGCTCCTCGATCTGCTCGCCGGTCCCGACGCCGCCTGGTACTTCATCGCAGGCCTGGCGCTCTACCTCATGCACCGCTTCGGTCAGGACCTGCTCCTGTGGTGCATCCTTGCCATGTCGTGGCTCATGGGCCAGCGGGAGCTGGGGCAGCGCATCGACGAGGTCGAGCATGTCTCCAACTGGTGGGGCGCGGTGCTCCTCTACACCGTGTTCCTGCTCGTCATGATCGCCATCGCCCTCGGTCTGACCGACCGCATCCGCTGGAAGTGGCTGGTCACGGCTGGGAGCCTGACCTACCCGCTCTACCTGATGCACTACGCGGCCGGTACGACGCTGATCAACCGCCTGCGGGACACGATGGACGCCCGGCTGCTGGTGGCCTCGCTGCTCGCCTGCTTCCTGGTGCTGAGCTATCTGGTCCACCGCTGCGTGGAACGGCCCCTGGCAGGAGCGCTGAAACGGGGCCTGGACACCTCGTTCGCCCGGATGCGGAATGCGGGACGCGCCGACCGGGAGTGACACCATCGGAAGCCGGTCGCGCCCGAAAGTCGGCGGGGGCTGGTACGGGGGACCGCGAGTGTCAGGTTCCAGACATGCCGGTTTCTGACAGTAACAACCGTTCAAAAATTGGTAGTTGGCCTTACAGACTGGGCGGCGCCCGCGGATGCCCCACCGGGCACCCTCGAAAGGAGCCCCCGTGAAAAAGGCCCTCTCCGTGGCGGCGAGCATGGCAGTCGCCGCGACCTGTGCTTTTGGCATGGCGCTTCCCGCGCACGCCGCCGATACGACAGGGACCACGACCGTCGCGAGCCGGTCGCTGCAGTCGGCCGTCGACACCTCGGCAATGGCCCCGCAGACCAAGGCGCTTGTTGACCGGATTCTGGCCAAGCTGCCCGCCGACTGGGAGTCCCGCGTCAATGCGGCCCGTGCCAAGTACGGCCTGAACGAGTCGCAGTGGAGCGAGATCCGCGACAGTGCGATCAACCCCGGCGACTACCAGTGCCAGCGCACCGAACTGACGACGTACGCCAACACCCTCCTCAACGGCGTCCAGGACCCGTTCACCCTCCTGATTCTCCAGCTCTTCGGCGGCTTCGACTTCCCTACCTACGACGCGCTGGTCTTCGGCTCCGAGTCGAAGGCGAACACCTTCGGCGTCAACGGCGAGTACACCCAGAAGCTCACCGCCGAGATGAAGAACCTCAAGCGCTTCTGGGACATCGACTCGGCGGGCATCGAGCTGATTCCCATGCACGGAGCCGACGTCTACTCCAGCCCCGAGCGGCTCGCGCGCACGCTCTCCGTGCTGTACGGCGGGACGGCCGAGGACAACCTCGACCTGGCCGAGCTGTTCATCGAGCTGGTCGACTCGGAACCCGTACTTCAGGGTGGCGCGAACCCGATCTTCACGTTCAACGCCTTCGCCTACAGCGAGGTGGACGATCCGGATCCCCTCGGCATCTCCGACCGGATCATCATGGGTGACGGCATCATCCAGGGCATGACCGAGGTGGGTCTGGGCGACGTCGCGCCCCGGGCCATCGTGGGCCACGAGTTCGGCCACCACGTGCAGTACCAGAACAACCTCTTCGAGAGCGACCTGGCAGGCCCGGAGGCCACCCGCCGTACCGAGCTCATGGCCGACGCGTTCGGGACGTACTACCTGACCCACGCCCGCGGCGAGGCGCTGAACGCCGCCCGTCTCCTCAAGTCCGAGAAGTCGTTCTACCAGGTCGGCGACTGCAGCTTCACCAGCTCGGGCCACCACGGCACGCCGAACCAGCGCCTTGCCTCGTCCAGTTGGGCGGCGGGCGTGGCCAACGACGCGGCGAACCAGGGGCACGTCCTGCCCGCGCTCAAGCTGGACGAGCTGTTCGAGGCCAAGCTCCCCGACCTGGTCAAGCCGGACGCCCGCTGACGACCGCGTTCCCACGGAGGGGCGTTGACCGCCTGAGCGGCTGAAGACCCGCGCGGGGCGGGCCGGATCAGACACCGGCCCGCCCCGCGCGCCCATCGCACGGGTCCGACCGGGGCCGTGGTTCAGAGCCAGCCCCGGCGGCTGGCCTGGACACCGAGCTGGAACCGGGTCTTGGCGCCCAGCATCTCCTGGAGGCGGGCGATGCGCCGGGCGACGGTCCGCTCACTCACCCCCAGCTCACGGGCGATCGACTCGTCGGTCAGCCCGGTACTGAGGTAACTCAGGAGCTGGCGGCTCTCGTTCATCGGACTGGCCTCGCTCCCGACGACCTCACCGGCCGGCGGGAGCGGAACGGCCACCCGCCAGTACGACTCGAAGACGCCGATCAACCCGTCCAACAGCCCCGACGGCTGGACGACGACGCTGTGGTGACCGGTGCGGTCCGGCGCGGTCACGGACACCACGGCGAAGCGGTCGTCGCAGACCAGGAGGTTCAGCGCGACGTCGGGGAAGACCCGGGCCTGCTCCCCGTGGTCGACACACGTGTGCGCCACCTCCAGCGCCTTGGGGTCCTGGAGGATGTTGGCGCTGTACACCACCCGGTAGGCGATCCCGCGGCCCAGCGCGTTCAACGTTCCGGGCCCGACCTCCGGCACCCGATCGCCCCCGCCCACCGGCCCTATCGACAGTGCGCGCACCTCCGCCAACGCCTCGCTGTGGACCCGCTGTTGAACCGCCTCGGGTCTGCCGGAGGTGTCGACGACCTCGACATAGCTCGAACCCGCGGTGTGGTCGAGCCAGAACCGCGACAGCACCGTCGCGCTCTCGTAGGCGATCCGGGCCTCGCGCGCGCGTCGCTCGGCGACGGCCTCCAGCATCGCGCGAGGCGGCTGGGCGATCAGCCTGCCGTCCGTGCGCGACACCAGGCCGATCTCAACGAGTTCGGTCACCGAGTACTGGAGGCTTTCGAGAGGCGACCCGACCAACGTCGGCCGCTCGGTGAGTTCGAGCAAGGTCTGCGGACCCTGTTCGACGAGCACGAGATAGACGGCCTCCGACGTCGCGGAGAGCCCGAGAGCCTGCAACGGGCGCAGTTCGCGCATGTGTCCCCCCAACCCCGGCGGCGCTGAACGCACCACCACCACTGACTCCATTCGTACGGTGACTGTCCGATTACAGAAGAGCGCCAGACTAGCAGCACGTGATCATGCGGATGCCGGTGTCCTGCACGTCATTCCGGCCCCGTACCGCCGCCGGTCGCGCCGGCCGAACGCGTTGACCCCGGCCTGGGGGCGGTACGCACGGAGATGCCGTCTGTATGGTCGGGGTCATGGCCACCGATGACGATGCTCTTCTCGCGGAACAGATGGCCTATTACAGGGCCGGTGCGACCCAGTACGACAGACCGTATGCGGAACGCGAGGAACTGCGGGAGCTGCTGTCCGCCGCCGATGGGCTCCCGATTGCTGGAGACGTGCTGGAACTGGCTTGCGGAACGGGCCAGTGGACCTCGGTGCTCGCAGCACGGGCGCGGTCGGTGACGGCTGTCGACGCGGCAGCCGAGGTGTTGGACATCGCACGGACGCGAGCCGTGTCCGACAACGTCCGGTTCGTGCAGGCCGATCTGTTCGAATGGCAGCCGCCGCGACGCTACGAGACGGTGTTCTTCGCCTTCTGGTTGTCCCATGTCCCGCCGACGCGATTGGCCGACTTCTGGAACTTCGTCGCGGCAGCGCTCACGCCGGGCGGCAGGGCGATCTTCATCGACGACGGCCCGGCGGGGGCTGCGGAGGAGGAGGTCCTCGCGGGTAACACGGTCCCCGCGGCGATGCGCCGGCTCGACGACGGCAGCCGGTACCGCATCGTGAAGGTGTTCCACGACGCCCGCACCCTCACGGACGACCTCACCGCGCTGGGATGGTCGGTTCGCATCCGGACCGTCGCCGCGAATTTCATCGGGATCGCGGAACCGCCGGCCGCCACGTCGTGATGCGACTGGGCTGATGGCCTTGCGGTGACGTGGGACTGGTGAACCAAGTCGCGTTCATCCACGCTGCGTTGGACTCGCTCGTGCGGCAGGGCTCTCGGTGTCGTCCGCCGGCTGGTACGCCACATCCGTGCTGCGCACCCGTCACCCCGCCCGGAAGCGCACTCCATTTCAGGGCGTCGGCCGTGTCCGGACACTCAGGGCCTCGATGGACCAGTCGAACAGCGGCGCCAGGCTCTCCGGGGGCGGCCAGCCGTTGACCATCGCGAGCAACTGGAGGTAGCGATCTCTGCGGGGGTCGTTGATGTTCTCCAGCCGTGTCGCCAGTCGGCGGCGCAGCCCGATGTCGTCGGGGTGGCCGAGTACGTGTGCGTAGTGGGCCGTGAGTGCCGCGACGATCGGATCGGCCTGGGGTGAGGTCGGATCGACATGGGTGGCCAGGGCCGGGCCGACCAGGTCACGGACGGTTGCGGCAATGTCGCGGCGTGGACCCATCGTGTCGCCTCGAGCCTGCTCGGTTGCGTGGTCCTCGGCCATCCGCCGCACTCCGGTGCGGAAATCCGGATCCCGGGACAGCTCGGCCAGCTCCATCCACGCCTGGACTTGCTCGGCGTCGGGGTCGGCGGGCAACTCGGGGGTCATCGAGCGCATGACGCCGGCGAATGCGGGGGTGGCATCGAGACCGCCGAAGACGGCCTCGAGGAAGTCATCGATCAGACGTCGGCGCTCGTCCTCTGAATGCTGGGCCAGTTGGTGCATGAGTTCCGTCTCCTCGGGGGTGGACCCGCGCTCGGCCACCGCTGTCAGCACCGCGCGCCGCAGGCTCAGTACGCGGATCTGCACCGCCAGCGCTTCGGCGTGCGCCGCGGCGACCTCGCGCAATGAGAGCTCCCGGTCCACGACCTTGCGGATCGTGGGAAGATCCAGTCCCAGCTCGCGCAGGGTCCGTACGAGGTCCAGGCGTGCTATGGCATCAGCGTTGTAGCGGCGGTAGCCGGCCGGGCTGCGGTCCGTCGGCGCCACGATTCCGCGATCGGAGTAGAACCGAATGGTTTTGACCGTGAGACCGGTCCGCCGAGCGAGCTCGCCGATCGTGTAGAGCGTGTCGCCGTTCATGCCCCCCACCTTTGACTCTCCCCCTACAGGAGACTCAAGCCCTGTGACGGCACCACGCGCAAGCAACCGTCCAAGGCCCGCACCGTGACCAAGAGGGTCCCATGCGGGCCCTTCCTGGCGCGCTCGCCCAACTGGCCCCGCAGGAAGGGGACCTTCAGCCCAACGGTCGTAGCCTTTCGGCATCCGGCGGTGCGCGGCGTCCGCGACGAGAGTGAGGAGCGTAGGGACAAGGAACGGACACTCGCGAAGGGATCACTGCCATGGCCGTGGACGAGCACCCGCACCGGAACCTGGGCATCCATCTGCCGGCCTTCCGCCGCAACCGGACCGCCTCCGCGTCCGCCGCGTCGGCACAGCTCGACACGCACACCGCCGCTCAGGCGTACGCCCTCGCATCCCTGCGCATCCTGACCGGTTTCGTCTTCCTGTGGGCGTTCCTGGACAAGGTCCTCGGCCTCGGTTACGCGACCGCGTCCGGCAGGGGCTGGATCGACGGCGGATCGCCGACGAAGGGCTTCCTCAGCTCCGTCGCCGTCGGGCCGATGGAGTCGACGTTCCACTCGTGGGCCGGTCAGACGTGGGCGGACTGGCTGTTCATGCTGGGCCTGCTCGCCATCGGCGTGGCCGTCATGACCGGTGTGGCGCTGCGGCCGGCCGCCCTGGCGGGCACGGCGATGATGGCGCTGATGTGGATGGCCGAGTGGCCTCCGGCCAAGCATCTGTCGAACGGAGCCCCAAGCATGTCGACGAATCCGTTCGCCGACTACCACCTGATCTACGCCGTCGCCCTGGTCGCCGTGGCGGCAGCGGGCGCGGGCGCCACCTGGGGCCTGGGCCGTCCGTGGGCGCGGCTGCCGATCGTCCGCGACCACACCTGGCTGCGCTGAAGCACCCACAGCGCGATCGCACCAGAGCGCGACCACTCCACAGCGCGATCGCCGCACAGCGCGACGGCCCGGCACCACGCGGGCCGTCGCGCCAACCCCCGCCGCGGATCTTCGGCTCCGCTGAAGGACTACGGCCCCTGCCTGGCAGAACTCCCTGAACACGACACTGGAAGGTGGAGATCATGTCCCGCACCATCACCGTGGGTCTCGACGGCTCGCCCGAGAGCCGCGCCGCCGCCGAGTGGGCGGCCCGCGAAGCGCAACTGCGCGGACTGCCGGTGAAGCTCCTCCAGGTGTGGGAGCCGGTACCGGAACCCATGGCCCTGGCGCAGTTGCTGGGTGCCGACACCCACCAGCACTGGACCGAGAGGGTGCTGCGCGAAGCCGCCGAAGAGCTCCGGTCGCGTCATCCCGGCGTCGAGGTGACCACCGAACACGTCACAGGAAAGCCCGCCGAGGCCCTCGCCCGTGCGGCGGGGGACGCCGAGCTGCTCGTCCTCGGCTCGCGCGGCCTGGGCGGGATCCGCGGCTTCCTGGTCGGCTCGGTCGGGCTCGCGGCGGTGGCGTCCACCGAACGGCCCGTCGTCCTGGTCCGCGCCGACGAGCAGACCACCGGGGAGCAGGCCACCGACGAGCCCGAGACGGACGTGGCCGGAACACCGTCCACCGCGGCCGCCGTCCGCCCCGTCGTGCTCGGACTCGATGTCGCCGGCCCCGACGAGGCGCTGCTCGCGTTCGCCTTCGACGCCGCCGCGCGCCGGAACGTGCCGCTGCACGTCGTGCACGGCTGGAACCCGCCGCCCTACTACGCCTACGGCATGGGCCTGGAACCCGCGGTCGAGCGGGAGATGGCGAAGGCTGACGCCGCCGCCGTGACCGAGGTGCTGCGCCCCTGGCGGCAGAAGTTCCCCGGTGTGGAGGTCGTCGAGCAGCCCCACTTCGGCAGCCCCTCGCTCCTCCTGATCGAGGCCTCGCGCGAGGCCTCCCTGGTCGTCGTCGGCCGGCGTATCCGCCGGGCCACCTTCGGCGCCCGCCTCGGCCCCGTGATCCACGCGGTCCTGCACCATGCCGCCGCCCCCGTCGCCGTAGTGGCCCACGACTGACGCTCACCTCGACCGGCGTGGTCACACGCTTCCGGGTGCCTCCGGCACGCGGAGCACGCCCCGGGCGGCAATGGCCGCCCGGAGGCGCGCGGCCGTTTCGGCCGCCTCCTGCGAGGACACGGGCAGGACCCCGTTCTCGGTCATCAGGGCGTGGAACTGCTGCAGCTCGTACGGGACACCGGCCGGCAGGGCGGCGATGTGCCAGTGGAGGTGGGCGTTGCCCCGTTGACTGCCGAGGGAGTAGAGGTACGTCCGCTCGGACCGGCAGACGCTCTCCACGGCCAGGGCGACCTCGCGAACGACCCGCATGAGCCGAAGGTAGGCCGCTTCGTCCAGGTCGCGGACGACGTGCTCGACGTGTGCCTTCGGCGCGACGAGCACCTTCCCCGGCACGGTGGGCCACCGGTCGAGGAACGCCACATGGTCCTGGTCCTCGAAGACCGTCTCGTGCCCGTAGCCCGGATCCCCGGCCAGGAACGAGCACACGAAGCACGGCCCGTTTCGCGTGCGGGCCGAGTAGGCGTCAAGGTCCATGGACTGCCGCTCGGTTGACACCTGCACTCCTCTCTGTCGCGATATTCGTTCGCGGTGCGTCGCGGTCATGGCTGGCGTCTCGCGCTCGTTGACCTCTGCCGACGGGTGCCGGCTGGTGGGGGACACGCGTTGTTCTGGGCACGCCGCCTCGGCAGTCCAAGGTGACCGAGTCCGGCTTGGTGAGTGGGTCCGCGGGTGGTCGTGCAGTGCGAGGAGCGTTTCGGTGCATCGGTAGCCTGTGTCATCATGACGCGCGCGTGGATTCTGCCGATGTTGTTCGTGCTCTGCGGCTCGGTCATCGCGACTGAGATGATCTTCCAGGGGCGTTTTGGCGCAGCCGCAGCACTCCTGGTGGTGTTCGTGCTGCTCGCAGGCGTGAACTCGCCTCTGGTCTTCCCACGGTCGATCGGTGCTCTGGAGGCACAGCACCGCAGCGCGGTCGACGGTCGGCCGATCGTCTTCTGGCGGTCGGGCTGTCAGTACTGTCTGCGACTGCGCATCCGGTTGGGCCGTAGCGCCCACCAGATGTATTGGGTCGACATCTGGCGTGACCCGGCTGGAGCGGCAGTGGTGAGAGCAGCCAACGACGGCAATGAGACCGTGCCGACTGTCGTCGTGGCGGGCCGACCGTACACCAACCCCGATCCTGCATGGGTGCGCGAACAGCTCTCTGCTTCCGCGTGATCAGGCGCGGCAATCTCACGGCACGATGGCGACCGGGCACCCGGCCTCGCGCAGCAGGGACTGCAGGGCGTCCGGGCCCATACCGGTGCCGCGTCCCACGACCAACAGTGCGGCGCCCTCAGCATGGTGGGCCAAGCACTCGGTGGGGCTGAGGAGCAGGACGTCCTCGAAGGGCAACTCGGCGGCGCAGGAGGGCAGTCCCCAGGAGCGCACGGCGTGCAGCCGCACATCCCATAGTCGTGCGTCGTCGAAGGCGAAGTCGACGGCCTGCCCCACCGGGTGACGGGCGTTCACCCCAAGTGTGGTGAGATCGTCCGGTACCAGCACCACCGGGCAGGCGGACGTTGTTACAAGGGCCAGCTGTGCTGGGCCGGCGGTGTCGTCCTCCGCCGTGGACAGGCCCAGCGTGAGCATCGCCGCGGCGCTCAGGTCGCCGGGCGGTGAGCCGGACACCACCTCGCGGCAGACCGCGCAGCGACGCCTCGCGCGTCGCCCGGTCGACGGCCGCACGACCGCGGCCCGTCCCGTTGGCGCAGGTGATGATGACACGGTTCACGACGATCCGCCTCTCGGGCACAGGGGCAACCCGGCCTCACGCTTCCTGTCGTTCCGCCCCTTCAGGACGGCTTAGGGGCCGAATGGGCCTGGGGGAGTCCTTGCGGCCCATATCCACCGAGTGATCGTGGGAAGACACTGACAGTAACGAGCAGATCGAGCGCCGGAGGTGCGCACCATGCTGTCGCCTGTCATCGTCGGAGTGGACGGATCTGCCGAGAGTCTCGCCGCCGTCGAGTGGGCCGCCCGTGAGGCGGTGCGCCGCGACCGTCCGCTGCGACTGGTGCATGCCAGGAACTGGACCCGTAGTCACACGGAGAGCGAATCCGCGAACGCCGCGCAGCGGCATGTGGCGCGTCGCACCTTGCGGCAGGCCGAGGAGCACATCCGTGGCTCGGTACCTGACGTGCGCCTCACCGACGAGCAGGTCGAGGGCCCGGCGACCGCGGCCTTGCTGAAGGCCACCGAGCAGGCCGAACTGCTGGTGCTGGGCTCACGGGGCCTCAGCGGCTTCACGGGAGTCCTCGTCGGCTCGGTCGCCCAGGGGGTGGTCGCCACGGCCCCGCGTCCCGTGGTGCTCGTGCGGGCGGGGGAGGAGGCCGAGGACGAGCACGTCCCGGCCGACGACGGCAGCCCGTCCACCCGCACCGGCTTCCGCGACGTGGTGCTCGGCATCGACCTCGCCGACGCCTGCGACGAGGTGATCGAGTTCGCGTTCGAGGCGGCCCGCCTCCGGCACGCCCGGCTGCGTGTCGTGTATGCCTGGCAGTCGCCTTCCGCGATCAGCCTCGGCCCTGGGGACATCGGTCTGATCAACGATCCCGCGCAGGCCGAGGAGTGGCGGAACTTCCTGTCCACCCTGCTGAGGGTGTGGCGTGACAAGTACCCCGGCACCGAAGTCCTGGAGACCGTTGTGGAGGGCAAGGCCTCCACCGTGCTGGTGCGGGCCGCTTCCGCGGCGAGCCTCCTCGTCGTCGGCCGCCGCCTGTCCGAGCGGCCGACGGTTCCGCGCATCGGCCCCGTCACCCATGCCGCCGTCCATCACGTCCGTTGCCCGCTGGCCGTCGTACCCCATGAGTGAGAACAGGCAGTAGCCGATCACGATCGGTGTCCTGCCGGCCACTCTGGAAGGCGCCCGCCCGGCCCTGCCCGGCGGGCTGCGCCGTGCCTAGGCGTCCCACTGTCACGCTGTTACTGTGCGAGCCCCCCCTCGGGGGGCCCTGCCCTGCATCCTCGACACCAGCGACCGGCGCCGTCACGACGTCGACGCGCTCCGTGACCACGGGTGGCCTCCAGAGGCCTTGCCGCCCCTCGTCGTCTACAGTGCGGTAGACCGTCTACGAGAAAGGGCACCGGAGAACGGAGGAGCATGCGCCGCAAGATCCTGATCGTCGAAGACGACCACGCCCTGCGTGACGTCCTGCGCCGCAGCCTGTCCGACGAGGACTTCGACCCCGTCTGCGCCGCCGACGGCGCCATGGCTCTGCGTCTGGTCTCGGAGGACGTCTCCGCCGCCGTCCTCGACATCGGGCTGCCCGACGCGGACGGCCGGGATGTGTGCCAGGCGATGCGCGCCAACGGGTTCCGCGCCCCGATCGTCTTCCTCACCGCCCGGCACCAGCTCACCGACCGGCTGGCCGGGTTCTCCGCCGGAGGCGACGACTACCTGCCCAAACCGTTCCACCTCGCCGAGCTCGTCGCCCGGCTGCGAGCGGCACTCAAGCGTGCCGGGCCGCCGCCCGCCGCCACGGCCGGAGAGCTGGTCCTGGACGCGGTCGAGCACAGCGTGACCGTGCGCGGCGCCGACGTCGCGATGTCCCCGACCGAGTTCCGCCTGCTGGCCGCCCTGGCCGCCGCGGACGGAAGCATCGTCCGCCGTCGTGACCTGGTCCGGGCGGCCTGGCCGGCGGGCGCACAGGTCAGCGACAACACCCTGGACCAGTACCTGACCCGGTTGCGGCGCAAGCTGCGGACGGCCGGCAGCGGTCTGACCATCGGTACGGCCCGCGGGATCGGACACCGGCTGTCATGACACGGCTGCTGCGCCGTCTGGCTCCGCGCACGCTGCGCGGCCGGCTCTCGCTCGTGGCCCTGACCACCGCCGCGCTCCTGATGACCGTCCTGACCGTGGCCTTCAACGCGGCGACGAGCCGGCACCTGCAGCATCAGGCGGACGACGAGTTGCGGACCCGGGCCGCCGCCGTCGCCACGACCGTCGACACCAGCGGCCCCCGGGTACGCGTCGTGGAAACCGCCAACGACCAACTGCTCGACACGAACGTCTGGATCTACGCCGGGACACGGCTGCTCGAACAGCCGCCCGCGACCACGGCCCACAGCACCCTGACCAGAGCCGCCGTACACCTCGCCGCCGTGGGAAGGCGCGCCTGCGAGACCGTCCCCGCCGAGAACGTCCGGCTGTGCTCCCAGCCCGTAACCGGCCGCCACGCCGCCGCCATGGTGGTCACCGCGCTGAACCTCGCCCCCTACCGGAGTTCGGCCGACACCCTGCTGCTGGCGTCACTGACCCTGGACGCCGTCATGCTCGCGTGCACCTACGCGCTGACGCGCCTGGCCGTCGGCAGAGCGCTGCGTCCGGTGGGCACGATGACCGACCAGGCCACCCAGTGGAGCGCCGTCGCCTCCGACGACCGCTTCGGCGTCGTGGAACGGCCCGCCGAGCTCGCCCGGCTCGGTGCCTCGCTGGACGCGCTGCTGGACCGCATACGCGCGGTGCTGCGTCACGAGCGACAGCTCACCGCTGAGCTGTCCCACGAACTGCGCACCCCGCTCAGCCGCATCATCATCGAGCTCGACTGGTGGCGGTCCCGGCCGCGCTCGGCCGCCGAGACCCGAGCCACCCATGAGGTGATAGACGAGGCTGCGCAGTCGATGCGCACCATCTGCGACACCCTGCTGAACGAGGCCCGCGAAAACGCCGTGCATCCCTCGGAGGTCCCCGGCACCGTGGAGGTCGTGCCCGCTCTGCGGGGCCTGATCCAGCAGCTCCGAACGCCGCCGGGCGTGAGGGCCACCGTCGAGGCGGCTGATCCGGACCTCAAGGCCGGGATCGCGCCCGCACTGCTGGAGCGGATCGTCAGTCCGCTGCTGGCCAATGCCGCTCGGTACGCGCACGCCGGCGTGACCGTCGTCGTGCGTCGCGGACCCACGGCCGTACGCATCGACGTCGTCGACGACGGCCCCGGCGTACCCGCGACCTTCGCGGCCGAGCTCTTCCAGCCCGGACGGCGGGCCGACCGTACCGACGGACACGACGGCGCGGGACTGGGACTGCCGCTGGCCCGGCGCCTTGCCCGTGCCGTCGGCGGTGAGGTGTCCCACGATCCCGAATACGCGCCCGGGGCGCGGTTCACCGTCAGCGTGCCGGCCGGCTGACCGCTTCCGCCTCGGGCGCCGAGGCGGTGGTCCTGCGCTCGCGCACCTGGGCGTAGGCCATCAGGCCGAACAGGATGGCCAGCAGCACCGCCGACGAACCCGCCGTGCCCAGGTCCAGGCCGCCCTTGGCGACCGGCTTGGTGAGGAAGTCCCCAGCGGTGGCGCCCAGCGGGCGGGTGAGGACGAACGCGATCCAGAACAGAAGCACGTTCGGCACCACGGGCACCTTCATCAGCGCCACCAGGACGGCCAGGGCGCCGGTGACGAGCAGCGCGCCACCGGCGTAGCCGAGTCCGGAGCTGTCCGAGAGGAAGTCGCCCATCGAGGTGCCGAGCGTGTTGGAGACGAGGATCGCCGACCAGAACAACGCCTCACCGCGAAAGGTGACGATGTCGCGGATCTGGAACGTCATCCCGGACAGCTTCCAGACGGCGAAGATGACCAGCAGGACCGAGATGAGGATCGCGGCGCCCGCCGGGTATCCGAGCCCGAGGCCCTGCGGGCCCCAGCCGAGCGACGTGGCACCGTCCGAAAGGTACTTCGCGCTGGCGTCGCGGTTCATGAAGTCGGACATCGTGGTGCCGGCCATGCTGGTCGACAGGATCACGGTCCAGTAGAAGAACGGGTTGTAGCGGCGTGATCCCAGCTGGACGACCAGGGTCACCACGAAGACCAGGAACAGGGCGATCGTGGTGAGGAAGTAGCCCAGCTTCAGGGTCTGCGCGAAGAGGTCCCCGGCCGTCTCCCCCAGGGTGGTCGCCGCGATCTTCATGATCCAGAACGCGAGGGTGACCTCGGGCAGTTTCTTCATCACCGACTTCGCCGTACCGGCCGCCGGGCGGTGCGTGCCCGCGACGTCGAGATCGGTGAGGACTTCGGGTCGCTCCATGATCCCATGCTCCTGTCCGTCCAACAGCGGGGCGCCCGTGCCGCAGGGACGAGCGCCTTGTCAGGGTGAGCCGACCGCGAGGAAACCGCCGGCACCCCACGATGGCAGGAACATCATGAAAACAACCTGAACGCCCCACTATGTCGCTTTCAGGTGGTCGTCTGTCGCGCATTTCCGTCCGGCTCGATCACGTCCCTGCGCGTCGCCGACAGGTAGACCACCAGACCGAGGATGACCAGCAGGAAGAGCGCACTGGTCACGACGGTGCCGAGTCCGAGACCGCCGTCCGCGCTCGGCTGGGAGAGGTAGTCGCCGATCGAGGCACCCAGCGGACGGGTCAGGATGTAAGCGATCCAGAAACTCCACACGGCGTTCAGGCCGAGCGCGAAGTGAGCCACGGCGACCGCGGCGATCGCGAGGGCGAACAGCACTGCGGAGAGCCAGTAGCCGAGATCCATCCGCTCCGAGACGAGGTCGCCGGCGGAGGTGCCGAGGGCGAAGGTGAAGAGCACGGCCAGCCAGTAGAAGGACTCACGGCTCGGGGTGTCGACGTGGTGGATGGACAGGGTCCGCTCACGTCGGTACCAGACGGCGAACACGACCGCGAGCGCGACGGCGAACACCGTGGTGCTCGTCTCCAGCGGCACTCCCATGTTGTCGGTGAGGTTGTCGCTGATCAGCGTGCCGACGACGCTGATCAGGGCCACGGCGAGCCAGTACACGCCGGCGCGGTAGGCGCGGGTGCGGAACTGCACCACCAGCACCACGGCCAGCAGGGCGCTCATCAGAACCGATACACCGGTCAGGCCGAGGCCGGCCTTCTCGTTCAGCAGGTCCGCCGCGGTCTCGCCGACCGTCGTGCACAGCACCTTGATGATCCAGAAGTAGACGGTGACTTCGGGCACCTTGTTCCAGCGCATCCGGTGGCCGAGGCCGACCGCCGGTGCCGCAGTGGTTTCGCAGGCTTCGTAGGGCATGAGGCCAGACCGTGCCACCGAGTCCCTGAACGCTTCCTTTACGCGCCGCGCCGGGGCTTGCGGTCGTGGCCTTGTTCACGACCGGGGCACGAGTGCCGCGGCGGTCGCGGTTGCCGAGGCCTCACCGCCGGCCAGGCACGGACTCGCTATTGAGCGTCCTCGTCACCGGACCCCAACGATCCTGCCGTGTAGCCGAATCGACGCAGGCACCGGACCGCGAGGTCGGCGGGGGAGCCGGGTCCCTCGACTCCGGCCTCCGAGCCCGCCCATGTCTCCAGGGCGATCCGGATCGCGTCGGTGGCGGCGGCCGCGGTGAGCCGTACCTCCAGGTCCTCGACGTGCCCGCCCGAGAGCCGGGCGATCACCGGGACGAGCCGCTCCTCGGATTCCTGGTTGACCCGGTACCAGACCGCCCGCAGCGCGGGGTCCTCGGCCGCGGCCCGCAGGAGCCCACGCGTGCGCAGCATCGACCGGGCGGCCTCCTCGTCCGGCGGGAGCAGCACCTGCTCGACGGCGGACTTCAGCGCCCGGGGGAGTGGCGTCCCCGGCTCCGTGGCCTCCAGGAGCGCCCGCCAGCGGTCGCCGCCGATCGCGAGCAGCGGGGTCACGGCGTCCTCCTTGGAGCGGAAATACCGGTAGAAGGTCCGCAGCGCGATCCCCGCGCGCCGAGCGATCTCCTCGGCCGTCGTGCCCTGAGGGCCTCGCGTGGCGAACAGCTCCATCGCCGCGTGCGCGATCTCGAGCTGCGTAGCGGCCTTGCGGCGCTCGGTCAAGGAGGGGGAGGCATGAGTGCTCACCGCACAAGGATACGGCCCGCGGCACGTTTTTGGCACGTATTGACGTAGTGGCAAAACGTGCCACCCAGGCGTAACGTGTAGGTCGATCGAGGACGCCGAAGGCGAGAGAGAGCCGGCGTCACAGGGCCCTGGCCGGACACCCGCAGGGCCGGTTTGGAGAAACAGATGAACCGCTACGAAGGCCGTCGAGTCCTGATCACCGGTGGTGGCTCGGGCATCGGCCAGGCCACGGTGCTGCGCATCCTCGCGGAGGGTGGCTCCGTCGTGGCCGCGGACGTCAGCGAGCGGGGTCTGAACGACACCGCCGAGAAGGCCGGCGCCCACGCGGACCGCCTCACGACGCTCGTCATCGACATATCCGACGAGGCCTCGGTACGCGCCGGGGTCGCCGCCGCCGTCACCGCGCTGGGCGGTCTGGACGTGCTGGTCAACGCGGCCGGGATCCTGCGCTCCTCGCACACCCACGAGACGAGCCTCGAGGACTTCACCCGCATCCTCCAGGTCAACCTCGTCGGCACCTTCCTCATGATCCGCGAGTCCATCCCGGCGCTGCTGGAGGGCCGGGGTGCGGCGGTCGTCAACTTCAGTTCGACCTCCGCGATGTTCGCGCACCCCTACATGGCCGCGTATGCGGCGAGCAAGGGCGGCATCCAGTCCATGACGCACGCGCTGGCCAGCGAGTACGCGAAGCAGGGCATCCGCTTCACCGCCGTCCAGCCCGGTTCCATCTCCTCCGGCATGACCGACGGCAGCGGCGCCAGCAAGCAGAGCGCGGGACCGGGGCTGCCCGAGGACGCCGACATGAGCCTGTTCATGAAGCTTTCCCCCGCGCTCGGTCAAGGTTTCGCCGGCCCGGAGACGGTGGCGTCCGTGGTCGCGCTGCTCGGCTCCGACGACGGCAGCTTCATCACCGGCACCGAGGTCCGCATCGACGGCGGCACCCACTTCTGAGACAGGCCCCGGCGGCGGCTCGGGCCGCGACCGAGGACGGACGGTTGCGGCACCCGAGGACGGCGCCGTCCGCCGCCGATCTCACGGAGGCCGCGGCGCCTTCCGCCGCGGCCCCGTTCACCGACGCCCACACCGCATGGATGACGACAACGAAGGAGCGCATCATGAACGACCTGACCGGCAAGAGCGTGATCATCACCGGCGGAGCCCGCGGCCTCGGGGCCGAAGCGGCCCGTCAGGCGATCGCGGCCGGAGCCAATGTGGTGATCACCGATGTGCTGGACGACGAAGGCAAGGCCACCGCCGCGGAACTCGGTGCCAGCGCCCGCTTCCTGCACCACGACGTCACCTCTGAGGAGGACTGGCAGCGGGTCGCCGACTTCACGGTCGCCGAGTTCGGCGGGATACACGGCCTTGTCAACAACGCCGGAATCTCGACCGGCCAGCTTCTCGAGGCCGAGTCCGTGGAGCACTTCCGCAAGGTGCTCGACATCAACCTCACCGGTGTCTTCATCGGCATGAAGACCGTGATCCCCGCGATGAAGGAGAGCGGTAGCGGTTCGATCGTCAACATCTCCTCCGCCGCGGGCCTGATGGGCCTCGCGCTGACGGCCGGTTACGGCGCCTCCAAGTGGGGCGTGCGGGGACTGACGAAGATCGGCGCGGTGGAACTCGGCACGGCCCGAATCCGGGTGAACTCGGTGCACCCCGGCATGACCTACACCCCGATGACCGCATCCGTCGGTATCGAGCTGGGTGAGGGCAAGTACCCGAACACGCCCATGGGCCGCGTCGGCGAGCCGTCCGAGATCGCGGGCGCCGTGGTGTTTCTCCTCTCGGACGCCGCGTCCTACGTCACGGGCGCGGAGCTGGCGGTGGACGGCGGCTGGACCACCGGACCGACCGTCAAGTACGTCACGGGGCAGTGAGGACCACTGTCGACTGGACGTACCACTCCATGGTGCGGCCGCCGCCCGTACTAAAGGGAGAGCTCCGTCAGCCCGGTTCGACGGGCAGCCACAGCTCGCAGGTCGCCGTGCTGAAGTCGTCCGCGCGCTCCAGGACCGTGACGATCGAGGGACCTGGCCGCAGACGCCACGGGTTGGACGGAAACCAATCCGTCGCGGTCGCGGCCCAGGTCGTCTGGAGCGTCTGCGGATACGGTCCGGAGCTGCGGAAGATCGCCCACATGCCGGCCGGTACCTCGATGGCGTCGAGATCGTCGGGGGCCGGCGTGTCCCGGGAGACGGCGACCCCGTGCAGGTAGGTCAGTTCGCTGCCCTCCGCGCTGTCGGGGGCGAGGTCGTCGCAGACTTGGAGCAGGCCCCCCGGCTCGGTCTCACTGAGGGCCTTCAGCCGGAGATGCTCCTGCGGCGGCAGTGCGGTGATGTGCTGCTGGATGTGCGGGTTGACGCCCTGGTGGATGAGCGGAACGCGGGCGGCGTGTCCGACCAGCCGGAACGCGGGGTGGTCGACGAGTCGGGTGTCCATGGGGATGGTCCCTTCGACGGTCAGGCGGAACCTGAGTTGCGGTTGAGTGCGCAGGGGGCCTCCTTCGCGGCGCACGTCACGGGGGGCGGCGCCGTGGACCGCCCGGAAGGCGCGTCCGAACGCCTCGGTCGAGCCGTATCCGTGCCGGACGGCGATGCTCAGCAGATCGTCCTCGCCCCGGACGACGTCGGCGGCGGCGACGGTCATACGGCGCCGGCGCACGTACTCCGACAGCGGCATGCCGGCCAACGACGAGAACATCCGGCGCAGGTGGTACTCGGTCGTGCCGCGTGTCCTGGCCAGCCCGTCCACGTCGAGCTCCTCGGCGAGGTGCTCCTCCACAAGATCGACAAGTTGGTTCAGTGCCGAGATCACGAGGCCCCCTTTCGACGTCAACCCTGGCAGAAGCACTCCGGCCGCACCCGACCGCTGCGATCCGATCCGATCAGGCACCCGGACGGGAGCGGAGCTGACGCACGCTCATACCGCCGGGCGAGCGCGGCCGTCTCGGGCACGTCACAGTTTCCGGTCCTCGGGCGTCACATGGGTGGGCTCCGGCCCGCCGGACAACCGAGGCACCCGTGGGGAGAGTGTGACCCGATGCACGAACACGATTGGCTGGCCGCGCGATTCGAGACCGACCGCCCCCGCCTGCGCGCGGTGGCGTACCGGATGCTCGGCTCGTCGGCCGAGGCGGACGACGCCGTCCAGGAGACCTGGCTCCGGGCCAGCCGCTCGGACGCCGCCGCGGTGGAGAACATGAGCGGCTGGCTGACCACCATCGTGGCCCGCGTGTCGCTGAACATGCTCCAGTCCCGCAAGTCACGCCGCGAGGAACTGGTGGACGCCCCCGAGACCGGCGGCTCGCCCCACCTGGACACACCGGTCGACCCGGAACGGGAGGCGCTGCTCGCCGAGTCGGTCGGCACCGCCATGCTCCTCATCCTCGACACGCTCACGCCCGCACAGCGGCTGGCGTTCGTGCTGCACGACATGTTCGCGGTGCCCTTCGAGGAGATCGCGCCGATCGTGGACCGTACTCCGGCCGCTGCCCGCCAACTGGCCAGCCGGGCCCGCCGCCGCTTCCAGCGGCAGGGCGTCGACCCGGGCGCAACGGGCGCAGGCCCGAAGGCCGGGCCGGCACAGGACGGGAGCGCCGACACCCACCAGGCCGGCAAGGCCGATCTCATCCACGCTTTCCTCACCGCTTCCCGCGAGGGCGACTTCGAGGCGCTGCTGGCCATGCTCGCCCCGGACATCGCGCTCCGCTCCGACCGGACGGTCGTGCGGATGGGCGCAGCCACGGGGAGGCACGCGGCAGCGGAGATCCGCGGCTCCGACGCCGTCGCCCGCGCCTTCGCCAAGCTCTCCTGGGACCCGGTGCCCGCCCTCGTCGACGGCTCCGCCGCACTGGCCTACGCCCCGGACGGCGTGCCGCGGGCCGTGTACTGCTTCGGCGTCGCCGACAACCTGATCACCGGCATCGACGTACGGGCCGACCTCACCGGCCTCGACATCGTCTTGTGCTGAACCGCCGCGGCACGTCGCCCGGCCGCGGGGAGGGGGCGGTCCACAGCGGCCCGCCCCCGCGGCGGGTCAGCCGCTCGGGTGCCGCCGCGGACAGTTGCCAGGTGGCCGTGCGGGAGTTCGTCGCCGACGGCGCTGTCCGGGCCATGGCGGACGGCCCGTCACATCCGGCAGCCGCGGCCTGTCATACGGACTGAGCCTGAATTCCTCCCCATGCGAGTAGGAGACACCTCATGTCCACACCCAGCGCCGTGCCGGCGGCCGGGGACTCACGGCGGTGGATGGTCCTCGCCGTCATCTGCACCGCCTACCTCATGCTGACCCTCGACGCCACAGTGATGAACCTGGCGCTGCCGTCGGCGCAGACCTCGCTGCACTTCTCGGACGCGGACAAGCAGTGGGTCGTGACGGCGTACGCGCTGAGCTACGGCAGCCTGCTGCTGTTCAGCGGCCGACTGGCCGACCTCATCGGGCGCAAGGAGACGTTCATCGCCGGCCTGGCCGGCTTCGCGGCCGCCTCCGCGGTCGGCGGCGCCGCCAACAGCTTCGGCATGCTGGTGGCCGCCCGCGCCTGCCAGGGCATCTTCGCCGCGCTGCTGGCGCCCACCACCCTGTCGCTGCTGGCCACCACGTTCACCGACCCCAAGGAGCGCGGCAAGGCGTTCGGCGTCTTCAGTGCGGTCGCGGCCAGCGGCGGCGGCCTGGGCCTGCTCATCGGCGGCGCGCTGACCTCCGCCCTGAACTGGCGCTGGTGCATGTACGTCAACCTGGTCTTCGCCGCCTTCTCACTGATCGTCGGCTCCTCGCTGCTCACCCGGCAGCCGCGCACGGGCGCCCGGATGGACGTCCCCGGCGTGGTCGTGGTGTCCGGCGGCATGCTCTGCCTGGTCTACGGCTTCTCCAACGCGGCGACGCACAGCTGGCACACCCCCTCGACCTGGGGCTTCCTCGTGGCCGTCGGTGTGCTGGTGGTCCTGTTCTCCTTCTGGCAGCGCCGCGCCCGCTACCCGCTGCTGCCCCCGCGGGTGGTGCTCGACCGCAACCGCGGCGGCTCCTATCTCGCCGCACTGGTCATCGGCGCCGGCATGTTCGGCGTGCTGCTGTTCCTCATCTACTACATGCAGACCGACCTGGGGTACTCGGCGATCAAGTCGGGTCTCGCCCTGCTGCCGATGGTGGCCGTCACGGCAGTGGCGAGCACCGTGGGAAACATCCGGCTGATGCCGCTCTTCGGTCCGCGGCCGCTGGTCTCCGCGGGCATGCTGATCAACGCGGGCGGTATGGCCTGGCTGACCCGGATCGGGCCGGACTCCCACTATGCCTCGACGCTCCTCGGGCCGATCATGGTGATCGGGCTCGGCATGGGCATGATCTTCGCCGCCGTGCTGCGCACCGGCACCTCCGGGGTACTGCCGCAGGACGCGGGCATCGCCTCGGCCGCCATCAACACCGGCCAGCAACTCGGCGGCGCCATCGGCACCGCGCTGCTCAACACGATCGCGGCCGGCGCCACCACCGACTACCTGACCGGCCACGCCCAGGGGAGGCCGGGGCAGGCGCTGCTCCACCTGGCGACGATCCACGGCTACACCCGGGTGTTCTGGTGGTGCGCCGGCATCTTCGCCTTGGGCGCCGTCATCAGCGGCGCGCTGCTGCGCAGCGGCCCGCTGCCGGTCCCCGGAGCGCCCAGCCCCAAGCCGACCACCGAGCCGGAGAAGGTGCGCTCCTGACGTTCCCCGGCGGGCACCCCTGACGCACGCCCCGACGCGCCTTCCGGGCACGGCGCCGGCGGAACAACCGATGGGGAGGGCCGAGTTGCCCCGGCCCTCCCCATCGGTGCCGATCTTTCGACCGCTACATCTGAAGCCGGAATACGTCTCTCAGGAGACTTCACACTCCTGGTGCCGGTCGCACGGCGATCCCGTTCCGCTCGAGCAGCGCCGCCGTGACCCCGTCGCCCGGCACCAACTCTCCGGCGAACGACCCGTCGTAGACCACACCGCGTCCGCACGACGGACTGCGCGGCATCAACAGCGCCTCGGTGCAGCCTGCGCTCCGCGCCGCCGCGAGGGCGCGTCGTGCTCCGTCCACGAATTCTGCCGTCACGTCTCGTCCGGTGTCGTCGACGACCCGAGCCGTCCCGTCGAGCACGTCGTGCCCGTCGCCGCCCACCAGCTCCGCAGGCCGCCGCGGGGTCACGAGCCCGCCCGCGACCTCCGGGCAGAAGGAGACGACTTCGCGGCGGGCCACTGCTTCCTCGACCTCCGAGGACACCTTGTGACGCCCGTCGAACCGGCACGGCACCCCGCGCAGACACGAACTGACCAGGATTGCCTCCACGCCGCCAGGTTAACCGCGGCGGCTTGCTCGTGCGGTAGCGGCTGATGCGCCGGACTCGCTGTGCCCCGTATGGAGGGGACGCGCAGGTGAACGATGCGACGTGCGGCCGTCGAGACGGCGCCGGCACCGACATTCGCCGCGCGGGCGATCAGTGCTCCTGGGCCGTCGGGCGCACCATGATCTCGTTGATCGCGGCGTGCGCGGGCTGAGTGATCATGAACGTGATGGCGCGGGCGATGTCCTCGGCACGCAGCCAGGCATCCTCCGGCATGTCACGGGCGGCGAGGCGCCCGCCGCCGGTCGCCATCTCGGTCATGGTCAGGCCCGGTTCGACCAGCCCCACCCGTACGCCCCGTCCGGTCACTTCCTGGCGCATGGCCTCGCTGAACGCGCACACCGCGTGCTTCGTCGCCGAGTACACGGCGTTGTTCCTTCGCGCCACCCTGCCCGCGACCGAGCTGACGTTCACGAGATCGGCGGTCCCGCGCGGCCCGTCCGCCGCCGCCCGCAGCAGATGCGGCAGCGCCGACCGTGACATCTGCAGAACGGCGTTGAGGTTGAGGTCGACCATCCGCTGCCACTCCGCCGGGTCACCCTCCTCGACGGGACCCATGGCCACGTAGCCGGCGTTGTTCACCAGCACGTCCAACCGCGCGAGGCGATCGACGGCGTCTTCGACGGCCTGACGTGCCTGTGCCGGATCGCCCAGGTCAGCGGTGAGAACGGCGCACGAGCCGCCCTGGTCACGGATGCTCGTGGCCAGTTCCTCCAGCCGCCCCGTGCGCCGGGCGACGACCGCCACAGCCGCGCCCTGCCGGGCCAGTTGCCAGGCGGTAGCCGCACCGATGCCGCTGGACGCACCGGTCACCAGAGCCGCGCATCCCGACAACGGCGCTTCGGCGTCGGCGCCCGGCAACGTGTCGCTCTGATCCGCAGCCCTCACGGGTCCGCTCTCAGGATCGCTCACGCTCATCACCGCCCTTCCCGGATCGCATCCACCGCCGCCTCCCGCCGTGACCGGCGACGTGCTGCCTCCTCTCGCAGCTTGCACCAGGTGGTCCGAGACCGCCTCCCGCCACAGAGGCCGGGTGAGGGCCATCGACCTCCTGGCTCCGAGTGCGGTCGGTTGCGGTTGGTCAGTTACTGACCGAAACCACCGGTGTGTCCCTCGGACAGTGCCGCGTTGCGCAGGTGTTCGGCGAGCGCCGCGGTGGCCGTCGACGAGGCGCGGTCCTTGACGCCCCAGGCCAGCAGATGGTGGCGGCGGGCCCAGGGATCCTGCAGTTCGCACACGGTCAGTGGCTGGTCGGGGTCGATGGCGCGGCGCGGTACGACGGCGAGCCCGACGCCCGCGGCAGCCAGCGCGACGAGGACGCCGAGGTCGGCGACGGTGGTCCGGTAGCGCGCCACCGGGGCGTGCGGTCCGAGGTGCTTCTCGATCCAGCGGCGCAGCGAGGAGCCGGCGTCGAGCCCGACGAGCGGGTGCTCGGCGACCTCGCTGTACGTCAGCGAGGCCCGGCCGGCGATGATTCCTCCGGCCTGGCCGATCACCACGAGGGAGTCGTCGCCGAGCGGCTCCATGCGCAGGCCGCAGTCGCGTGCCTCGTCGTCGACGACGACCCCCAGGTCCGCCTCGCCGTCGGCGAGCATGCGCACGGTTTGCGGAGTGCGGCTCTCGCACACCGTGACGTCGACGTCCGGGTGCGCGCGGAGGAACGAGACCAGGGCCTGGGGAACAAGCCGATGCATCGCGGATCCGCCCGCCAACAGGGTCAGCGGAGCGGTCGGCGACCGGGTGTAGCTGGCGACGGCGCTTTCGAGCCGCGCGGTCTGGTCCAGGACGTCGCGTGCGTGGCGTGCCAGCGTCGTCCCCGCCGGCGTGGGCCGTACGCCCCGTCGCCCGCGGATCAGCAAGGCCACGCCGGCGTGGTGCTCCAGCGAGCGCACCCTGGCGCTGGCCGAAGGAAGGCTCAGGTGCATCCGCTCGGCGCCCGCCGTGATCGACCCCTCCGTCACGATGTGAAGAAAGAGCCGCAGGTCGTCCAGGTCATAGCGCACGGTCCCAGCCTAAAGCTCAGCCTTAGGCTCAGCCTAAGGCCCAGGCTTAGGCCGGCTGCGCCGATTACGCATTGTGGACGCACCGGTCGCGCGGCGATGCTCGGCGGGTGTTGGAGTTGATTCCCGTACTGCTCGCCGGTGCCGCCGCGGGAGTGCTGAACGCCATGGGTGGTGGGGGCACGTTCGTGGCGCTGCCCGCTCTGGTGGCGCTCGGCCTGCCGCCCGTGACGGCGAACGCGTTGTCGCGGGTCGCCCTCGTACCGGGTGCCGTGGCCAGTGCATGGGTCTACCAGGGCGAACTCACCCCGGTCGGGGCGACGTCGACCAAGACGCTGACAGCGATCAGCGTGGCCGGTGGCGCGGTCGGTGCCGGTCTCCTGCTGGCACTGCCGGCCTCGTCGTTCGACGCCGCGGTGCCGTGGCTGCTCGCCCTGGCCACGGTCGTCCTCGCCTTTGGACGCCACATCTCCCGGGTGGTGAGCACTGTGCGGGGAAGCTCGGCCGGCATGAGTTCCCGAGCCGTCCTGATCGGACAGTTCCTCCTCTCCGTGTACGGCGGTTACTTCGGCGGTGCCGTAGGCATCATGATGCTGGCTCTGTGGAGCATCGGCCTCGGACTCGACGCCGCGGACAGCAACCCGATGAGGATCGTGCAGCTCGCGGCCGTCTATCTCGGCGCGACCGTGCTGTTCCTCGTGGCCTCGGACGCACTGAGTGCTCCGCTTGTCCTCACCGTCACCGTGGCCGGGACGGTGGTCGGCGGCTTCGCCGGCGCCCACTTGGCCCGCCGTCTGCCCGCCCGGCTGCTGCGCGGCGTCATCCTCACCACCGCCGCCATCATGACCGTCCTGTATTTCCTGCGCGATTTCCTGCGCGGCTGACCGCATGGGGGAGGCTGCGATGACCATCCCCGATCGTGGGGAGCCGAGGCTGACCGACATGAGCGACGGCGACACGAGAGCCGCCGTGCCGTACACGGATGCGACGCGAGCGAGGCTGCTGATGGCCTACGACGCCTGCGCACTGGCCGACCTCGCGCGGGCCGCGGTTCCCATCGGCGCGCACGAGCTGAACACCGACGGGACCACCCGTTCGCCGGGTGCCGTACTGGCCGACGCCGCCCGAGTGCTCGCGGCCGCACGGCGGTTCTTCGAGACCGCCGCTGTGTTCGAGCGCATGGGTGGCGCCGACTGGCAGCTCATCGGCGACACCCTGGGCGTGTCTCCGCAAGCCGCCCGGGCCCGCTTCGCCATGGCCGAGACCGTCTTCCGGGAGGAACTGCTCCGCTCCGAGGGAACCGGTCCCGCCGAGACCGGCGAGACGAGTTGCCTGCGCGCCTACATGGCCAGGGAACCGCGGGAAACGGCCCTCGACCTCGACGACTGGGTCCTGCGCCATCAGGACGACGACGATCTCGGTCCCGCACCGGTCTCCGGCGGCTTGACCCGGTTCGGTCCTCTACACCACGCCGAGAACCACTCCTGACCAGACGCTCCGGGGGGCCGTCGGCGAGAACGGCCCCCGGAGCGTCGTCGGGTGTCAGGCGCCGATGTCGCGGCCGTCGGTGCGCCACACCGACACCACGGCCGGGCGGACGATCTTGCCGGGGCCGTCGGGCCAGGTGCTGGCCGGCTTCTCCACGGATGCGCCGTCGATCTCGCCCGGGTGCTGCACGGCCACCAGCACGCGCCGGTCCTGGACGATCGGCCCGCAGGTCTCGGCGCCGGCGGGCACCGTCAGGAACTGCTTGAGCTCACCGCGCCGGTCGCCGCGCGTGGCGACGCCGAAGAGGCCGTCGTGGGAGCCGAGTTGGGCGCCGTCGGTGGCGATCCAGAGGTTGCCGTGCGGGTCGAAGGCCACGTTGTCGGGGCAGGAGATGGGGCTGACCTTGTCCTTGGGGAACCCGGCGAAGTAGGTGGCCGGGTCGGCGGGGTCGCCGGCGACGAGGAAGACCGACCAGGCGAACGTGGTGCTCTCGGGCCGGTCGTGACCTTCTGTGAGCTCGAGGATGTGCCCGTGCTTGTTCGCGTTGCGCGGGTTGGCCTCGTCGGCGGGCGCCTGGCCGCTCTTGCCGCGGTTGGTGTTGTTGGTGAGGACGACGTAGACCTTGCCGGTGTGCGGGGAGGGCTCGATGTCCTCGGGGCGGTCCATCTTGGTGGCGCCGACCTTGTCGCCCGCCAGCCGCGTGAACACGAGCACCTCTTCGGCGGTCATGCCCGCGACGTGGGAGACGGCGCCGTGGGCGGTGGCGGTGGCGAGCGGAATCCAGGTGCCGGAGCCGTCGAACTCGCCGTCGCTCGGCAGCTTGCCGCTGCCGTCGATCTCGGAGGCGGGGGAGTCGCCGGTGAGCTTGGCGACGTAGAGGGTGCCCTCGTCGAGCAGCGTCAGGTTGTGCTCACGCGCCCCGCGGCTGTTCCCCTGCCGCATCTGCTTGCTGCCGACGAACTTGTAGAAGTAGTCGAACCGCTCGTCGTCGCCGGAGTAGACGACGGGCCGCCCGTCCGCGGTGAGCCGCACGGTGGCGGCCTCGTGCTTGAAGCGGCCGAGGGCGGTGCGCTTGCGGGGCGTGGAGGTGGGGTCGTACGGGTCGAACTCGACGACGTAGCCGAAGCGGTGGGCCTCGTTGGGCTCCTGGGCGATGTCGAACCGCTTGTCGAACCGTTCCCACTTCCGCTCGGTGGCACCGGTCCCGATGCCGTACCGCTTGTCGGTGGTCCGGCCGCCGTTGGCGAAGTACTGGTTGAAGTTCTCCTCGCCGTGGAGGGTGGTGCCCCACGGGGTGACGCCGCCGGAGCAGTTGTTGAGGGTGCCGAGGACCGTGCGGCCGCTCGGGTCCGCGGAGGTCTTCAGCAGGTCGGACCCGGCGGCCGGCCCGGTGAGGCGGAACTCGCTGGTGGCGGTCACACGACGGTTGAGGGGGTGGCGGGGGACGGCGGTGAGGCGCCCGGTGCGCTTGTCGTTCTGGACCACGACGGCGGCCAGACCGTGCGCGGCCCAGGCGACCTCGACCTGCTGCCGGGTGGGGTTCTCGGGGTCGTACCCCCGGAACATGATCACCTCGTCGGTGTACTCGTGGTTGGCGACGAGGAGCTGGAGGTCGTGCTCGCCCTGGATCGGCAGGAGGGCGAGGAAGTCGTTGTTGTACCCGAACTGGCCGGCCTGGGCGGCGGCGGTCTGGTTCTCGGGGTCGAAGGCGGGCGCGCCGCGGAGGATGGGGTCGCCCCAGCGGATGACGACGTTCTGGTCGTAACCGGCCGGGATCGTGACGGCGTCGGCGGTGTTGGGGGCGACAGGAGTGAAGCGGAGGCCGCGGGCGGCGTCACCGCTGCCCCCGGTGGAGCCCGGCCCCTTCGCCGGGGCCGCCTGGGCCTCCGGCGCCGCGGCCGTGAGGGCGGCCGTGCCGGTGGCGGCGGCCACGGTCACGACGGCGGCGGCGCGCAGCGCGGAACGGCGGCTGAGGGCACCGGCGATGACGTCGCCGACGTACTCGCCCGAGCTGGTGTTGGGCACCTCGTGGAAACACGCGTCGCCGCAGCGGTAGCGGCAGGTCAGGGCGGACCGTCCGCCGGGATGCGAACCGGACGGCGTTCCGATCAGCGGCAGCAGGTTGCGCACTTTACTCTCCCTATACGAACTCTTGGTAGAGCGTGACGCTAGGAGCGCCGAGTGTGCGGTAGCCATGCCGGAGGATGAACGACCGGTGAACGGGACACAGCCGTATGGGGGTTGGGCGCGGCCGGTGGGGGTGCCATGCGTGGCCCCCGGCCCTCACTGCTGCCCGGCGCGCGCCGTGAGCAGCGGCTGGAAGAAGCCCGTCTGATGCGGCATCCGCCACACCGGGTCCTCGAATCCCGCGTCGGCCACGAGGGAGGCCAGCCGGTCCTGGCCGAGGGCCCAGTAGACCGCCCGGCGGACCGTGACCCGCCATTGCCCGCCTTCCGGAAGGAGTTGGAAGTGCTCCAGGTCGTAGTGCTCGCCGTCCTCGTGCCAGTGCCATAGCTGGAAGCCGATGGTCGGTTCCCCGCCGTCCGGGGACCGGTGGACCTGCGGAGGTGTCGAAGCGGGGCGGGTGCGCAGCAGGTCGTCGTAGGGGCGCGTGCTGACCAGCAGCAGGCCGCCGGGGCGCAGGACGCGGCGCATCTCCGCCAGGGCGGTGTGGACGTCCTGCTCCGTCAGGAGATGGGGCAGGGAGTTGTCGGCGCAGACGACGGCGTCGAACCGGCCGTCGGGGAACGGCAGATGCCGCATGTCGGCGGCGGCCGTCGGCAGCGTCAGATTCCGGTGGGCGGCCTCACGCGCGGCGCGGGCGGCGGCGCGGGGGCTGAGGTCCGTCCCGGTGACGCGGTGCCCACGCAGTGCCAGGCCGATGGCCTGGGTGCCGATGCCGCAGGAGCAGTCGAGCACCGCCGCTCGCTCTTCGCCCATCAGGGCGTCCAGGGCCTGGCCCTGCCGGCGTAGGCCGGCGTCCCAGTCCGCGTAGATCAGGTGGTAGTCGTCGGCCAGTTCGTCGTAGAAGCGCGTCACCGAGGTCTCGGGCATGGCCCGAGGCTAGTGCCCCAACAGGCAACGTTCGTCCCGTCGCGACGCCCGGCACGCTCCCCCGAGCTCTTCGAGCAGGGGGTACCCCCACTCGCCGCACCGGCCGAAAGCCCAAGTACGTCCAGTACGAGGACTTCCGGCCGGCACTCCCCCAAGCTCTTCGAGCAGGGGGTACCCCCAGAGCACGCACCGGACGCCGCTCCTTGACGGGCGAACGTTGCCTGCCGGGGCACTAGTCTCCCGGGCCCTCCGCGGACACGGGCCATCGGGTACGTCCACGTCCGCTCAACGCCACCCTCGTCGATGGAGAGTTGACCGCGATGTGGTCAACCGTTGGGCTCGGGGGCGAAGGGGCCGCCGGCGCCGAACGCGAGCCGTGCGAAGTTCTCGGCGATGCGGCGGTGACCCGCGGGGTCGGGGTGGACCTCGTCGGGCAGCGGGAGTTCGGCGTAGTCCGTCTCGCCGTACAGTTCACGGCCGTCGAGGTGGTGCAGGTTCGGGTCGTCGGCCGCCCGCTGCCTGACGATCCGGTCGAGTTCGCGGCGGATGACGTTGAGCGTCAGCCGCCCGGCGGCGCGTTCGGCTGGATCGCCCGTGGCCTTGAACCGCAGGGTCCCGCCCTGGAAGTCGGGCGCGAGGGGGCCGGGGGTGTCCTCCTGGACCGGGCAGAGGATGGAGGACACGACCAGCAGCGGCGTCGTCGGATGCCCCTCGCGGATGGTGTCGAGGAAGCCGTGGACGGCGGGGGTGAAGGCGCGCAGGCGCATCGCGTCGGTGTTGACGACATTGATGCCGATCTTGACGCTGATCAGGTCCGCGGGAGTGTCCCGCATCGCGCGGGCCGTGAACGGGTCGAGCAGCGCGCTGCCGCCGAATCCCAGGTTGACCAGGTCCACTCCGCCCCGGGCCGCGGCCAGGGCCGGCCAGATGGCGGTCGGGTGGGCGGCGTTCGAGCCGTGGCTGATGGAACTGCCGTGGTGCAGCCACACCCTGCGGCCGCTGTCCGGCGCCGGCTCGACCGGGGCGTCGGTGCGCAGGGCGATCAGCTCGGTGATCTCCGCGTGAGGCAGCCAGATCTCGACGTCCTTGTCCCGTGCGGGCAGATCGGTGAACCGGGCGGTGCCGGGAGGCCCTTCGAGCAGTTCGGCGGACTGGGTGGCCATGTCGATGGTGCGGACGTTGCCGCCGGTCACCGTGTCCTGGCCCGCGAGGCGGCCGTCGACCAGCAGGTCGTACACGCCGTCCGCCGGGGCCGGGAGGCCGCGGTAGGCCCTCTTGGTGGGCAGGGTCACCAGGCCGATGGTGGTCGCCCGGGTGCGGAAGGCCAGCCGTACGCCGGACGGCTGGGCCTCGGCCATGGCCAGTTGCTCGTCGGGGATCTGCCGACGCGCCCCAGCGGGCAGCCGGTGCGGCAGCAGTCCGTGCGCCGTGCGCTCCACGTCGAGGGCGCCGCGCAGGAGGTCCGCGGTGACGGGTGTGGTGATCCAGTCGTGCTCGGTGTTCATCGCCTCAGCCTGTTGATCAAGAGTGACGGGTTGTTCGCAGGTGCCGGTGGACCGAGTGGCCTACCGAGGGAACCCACGACCCGACAGCCATTATGCATTTCCCTAACAGCTATAGGCAAAATCGAGATCGATGCAGGCCAAGGCTGTATCCGGCGGGATGCTCAGGGGGTGGGGCTCACGAGGTCCTGGGTGCCGAGGACGGTGAGGAGGGCGAGGCGTTCGGCGTCCTCGGTGCCGGGTTCGGCCGTGTAGACCATGATCCGCAGGTCGCTGCCCGCCACGGTGAGGACGTCGCAGTCCAGCGTGACGGGCCCCACCCGCGGGTGATCGATCGTCTTGCGCGAGGCCTCGTGGCGGCCGACGGCGCCCGCGTCCCACAGCTCGGCGAACCGCTCGCTGCCGCCGCGCAGTTCGGCGATCAACCGGTGCAGCCGCCGGTCGGCCGGGTAGCGTTCGGCGGCCGCGCGCAGGTCGGCGACGAGCGCGGCCTCGTGATCGCGCTGCGCCTGCGGTGCGCGCCGGGCCCCGGACCCCGGACCGAGGAAGTGGCGCCACACGCCGTTGCGCTCGTTGCCGCGCCGGCCGGACGGGTCGCCCATCAGGGCCGCGTACGGCGCGTTGGCCATGAGCAGGGCCCAGGACGCGTCGAAGACCGCCACGGGCGTCCCCGTCAGCCGGTCCAGCAGCCGCTGGACGCTCGGGGTGATGTACGCCGGCACCGTCTCGGGGCTCGGCGGCGCGAGCCCGGCGAGCCGGAACAGGTGCGCGCGCTCCTCCTCCGACAGCCGCAGCGCCCGGGCCAGGGCCTCGACGACCTGGGACGAGGGGTTGGTGGCCCGGCCCTGTTCGAGCCGGGTGACGTAGTCGACGGAGATCCCGGCCAGCATCGCCAGCTCCTCGCGGCGCAGCCCCGCCGCGCGCCGCTGCCCGCCGGTCGGCAGCCCCGCCGCCTCGGGCGGGACCCGGTCGCGCCAGCGGCGCACCGCTTTGCCGAACTCCGCCGTCGCCATGCGGCCAAGTGTGCCCCCGCCGGCCGCGGGTCTGCCTGGTACCGCTGGTCCCAGGAAGGCGGGGCGCCTGGCTGCGCGGGCGGGCGGGGCGGATCGTGGAGGCATGACGACAACACTGATCACCGGAGCGAACAAGGGCCTCGGCTACGAGACCGCCCGCCGCCTGATCGCCGCGGGCCACACCGTCTACGTCGGCAGCAGGGACGCGGCCCGGGGCCGTCGCGCCGCCGAGCAACTGGGCGACAGGGCCAGGGCCGTGCAGCTCGACATCACCGACGACGCGTCCGTCGCCGCCGCGGTGAAGACGATCGAGGCCGACGGAGGCCTCGACGTGCTGGTCAACAACGCAGGCGTCGAGGCGCGCGGCGCGGACAACGGGGTGGTGGGCGCGGCGGACCTCACCGCCGACCTGATGCGGGAGGTCTTCGAGACCAACGTCTTCGGCACGGTACGCGTCACCCACGCGTTCCTGCCGCTGCTGCGGCGGTCCGCGTCGCCGGTCGTGGTCAACGTCAGCAGCGGCCTGGCCTCGTTCGCGCACGTGGCCGACCCTGCCCACCCCGCCGCTGCCTACCCGGGGGTGGCGTACCCGGCTTCGAAGACCGTGGTCAACATGATCACCGTGCAGTACGCGAAGGCGTTCCCGGCCATGCGGATCAACGCGGTGGAGCCCGGCTTCACCAAGACCGACCTGAACGGGAACACCGGGACCCAGACGGTCGAGGAGGGCGCCGAGATCATCGTCCGCATGGCACAACTGGACCCGGACGGTCCGACCGGCGGCTACTTCGACGTGACGGGACAGCTGCCCTGGTAACCGACGTCGCAGCACTTCAGTCGGGAAGCGGTTGACCAGGCGGCCCGGCGCCCCGTGGCGAGGAGCCGGGCGCCGGGCCGCCCGTGTGATCGGCTCGTCCCTGCGAGGCCGGTTCGAGGTCGCCGTGCCGCGTGGCCGTGTGCGCACAGGCTCGGCTGTTCACGGCCGGGAGGGCGGCTCCCCGAACAGCACTCTCAGCGCGACCTTCCGGTAGTGCTGGATGTGCCGGAGCGAGAGGTCCGCAGCACGCTCCGCGTCTCCGGCCGCGATCGCCTCGTACAGCCCTCGGTGGTCGTCCCACAGCGGGTGGGGATCGTCGATCTGCTGGAAGAGCCAGCGCAGTCGTCCTTCGAGCGAGCCGAGTGTGCTGCTGAGGAGGTCGTTGCCGGCGAGTTCCATGATCTGGTGATGGAAGGCGGAGTTGGCGCGCGAGATGCGCTCGGGCGTGCCGGACATGGTGGCCCGCCGTGCCGCCTGCAACATCTTGGCCAGGTGCTGGAGTTGGTCCGCGGTCGCGCGCTCGGTGGCGCGGCGCGCCGCGAGGACCTCCAGGGCCTCGCGCATGTCGAAGAGGTTCTCGACGTCCTCGCGGGTCATGCCGCGCACGACGATGCGGCGGGGCGAGAGCGCCTGGAGGAACCCCTCGGACAGCAGGATGCGGATCGCCTCGCGCACCGGCACGCGTGACACCCCGAACTCCTCGGCCACCTCGCGCTCCATGAGGCGGTCTCCCGGCCTCAGGCGGCCCGTGATGATGCGGTCCCGCAGGCCTTCGCAGACCTGGTCGCGCAACCACATCGGACCGGTGGCCGAGCTGGCGGCGGGCTGCTGCGCCGCCGGGGCGGCGCAGGCCGCTGCGGTCTTCTTCGCGTTCACAAGCCCTCCGGGCGTGTTGAGGAAATTAAGGTATACCAAAACCCTTGACGGGGAGTTCTCCGCACCACCATTTTAGGTATACCAAGCCGACGAACGGCCTGGCTGTGACGTTGCTGCAGCTGTCCTGGTCCCACCTGGACCCCGTCCTGTCCTGGTGCCGGACCGTGCCCTTTTCACCTCCTTTCCCCTGCTGAATCGAGGGTTCACCATGAGTGCCTCAGCAAGACAGCCCACCTCAGGGCCTGCCCCGGGGAGCGCCCGGGAGACGGACGTCGAGACCGCACCCGGCTCCACCTCTCCCACGGGCGGCCGGCCCAGTCGGGTGCGCTGGACCATGTTCGTGCTGCTCCTCGGTGTCGTCGCGCTCAACTACATCGACCGCAGCTCCGTCTCGGTGGCCCTGCCACTGATCACGAAGGATCTCGGCCTCTCCAAAGAGACCACCGGTTTCGTGCTGAGTGCGTTCTTCTGGACGTACGCGCTGATGCAACTGCCCAGCGGCTGGCTGATCGACCGGTTCGGCGCCCGGTTCATGGCATCCGGCGCCTGCGTCGGCTGGGGCGTCGTCCAAGCGCTCACCGCCGGCGCGACGAGTGCGGGGTCGCTGCTCGGGCTGCGACTGGCACTCGGCGCCGTCGAAGCCCCTGTGATGCCGGCCGGCGGCAAGCTCAACGCCCAGTGGCTGCCCGCCCGGGAACGCGGCAGGGGCGCGGTGCTGCTGGACGGCGGCGCCCCGCTCGGCGCGGCGCTCGGCGGCGTCATCATCTCCGGCCTGATCACCTGGACCGGCAGCTGGCGTGTCAGCTTCGTCATCGCCGGTGTGCTGACCTCGCTCGTCGGGCTCTACGCGGCCTGGTACATCCGCAACACCCCGCGCGAGCATCCCCGGGTCAACGAAGCCGAGGCCACGTACATCGAACAGGCCCACGCAGAGGAGGACGCGCAAGGGGAGAAGGGCGGCCGCGCCGGGCTGCTGCCCTACCTCAAGCACCGTTCCTTCTGGGCGATGTGCCTGGGCTGGATGGGCTTCAACGGCGTCTTCTACGGGCTGCTCACCTGGGGCCCCCTCTATCTCTCCGAGGCCAAGGGCTTCGACATCAAGTCGATCGGCTGGTCCACCCTGGCCATCTTCGGCGCCGGCTTCGTCGGGGAACTCGTCGGCGGATGGCTGTCCGACCGCTGGCAGGCCAGGGGCGCCTCGATCAACACGGTCATGCGCACCCTGCTGGGTGCCGCCGGTGGCGTCGTCGTCGCCGGACTGCTCGGCGTGGTGCTGGTGCCGGACGCCATGACGGCCGTCGCCCTGCTCTCCACCGTGCTGTTCTTCCTGCGCTGGGCGGGTCTGTACTGGTCGCTGCCGTCCATCCTCGCGGGCCGCGCCAACGCCGGGATCGTCGGCGGCGCCATGAACCTCTCCGGGAACATCGCCGGCATCGTCACACCGATCGTCGTGGGCTTCATCGTCGGCGGCACGGGCTCCTACACCTGGGCCCTTCTGTACTTCGTCGGCGCGGGTGTGCTCTTCACCGCGTCGTCCCTCGCCCTCGACTGCAGCAGGAGGCTCACAACCCGATGACGACGCCCCCGACGACCTCGACCATGACGACGCCGCTGACGCGCGCGAAGCCCGACGGGCAGCCCCATCGGCTGGGCATGCTCACCCCGTCTTCCAACACCTGCCTGGAACCGGTGACATACCGACTGCTGGGAACCACCGGCGCCGACGCCGGTGTGACGGCGCACTTCGCCCGCGTACCCGTCACCCGCATCGCGCTGGACGACGGCTGCGACGCCCAGTTCGACACCGCGCCGATGCTCGCCGCCGCCCGGCAACTCGCCGACGCCAAGGTCGATGTGATCGCCTGGAACGGCACCTCCGGCTCCTGGCTCGGCGTCGACCGCGACCGCGCGCTGTGCGCCGCGATCACCGAGGCCACCGGCGTGCCCGCCACCACCTCCACCCTCGCGCTGCTCGACGCCTGCGCCGCGTACGGCGTGACCCGCCTGGGGCTCGCCCTGCCCTACACCCGCGACGTGGCCGAGCGGATCGCGGCGACGTACGCCAAGGAGGGCGTCGTCTGCACCCTGGCGGCCGAGCCGTTCGGGATCAGCGACAACGAGGCCTTCGCCCGCATCCCGCAGGGAGAAGTCGCCCGCCAGATCCGCGACGCCACGCGCGGGGACGCGCACGCGGTCGCCGTCGTCTGCACCAACGTGCACGGCGCCGGGGTCGCCGAGCAACTCGAACAGGAGCTGAAAGTCCCGGTGTTCGACAGCGTCACCGCGACCCTGTGGAAGTCGCTGGACCTGGCCGGTGCCGCCCCCGCGCTCCCCGGCCACGGCGACCTGCTGCGCACCGGAAGCCTGCGCGCCCGCTTCCAGGAGGTGCTGACGGACCTGCTCGCCGCGACCGGCGCCGACCGCACCACCTTCCGCGTCGACCTGCCCGAGCACGGTCTGCACGTGGACCTCACGGCGGGCGAGGCGTACCGCGAGGGTGTGCGGTCCATCCGCCGTGACGCCTCCCTCGACCAGCGGCGGCTCAACACCGTCGAGTGGCTGGACCGCCGCCGGATCCCCCTCGTCCAGCCCCACTTCGCGGCTGACCCGCATCCGCCGCAGGCGCTGATCGACGTCTACGGAGTGCACGCCCAGATGCTCGGCCCCGTCGAACGCGACGGTGCCCTCGCGGGCTGGCTCTCCGTGCACAGCATGGAGGAGCGCGACTGGTCCGACGCCGACACCGCCGCGCTGTCCGCCGCCACGGCCCGTATCCACAGCGCCCTCGACCACCGACTCTGACCTCTTCGCACGAAAGGCAATGCGTACTGTGACGCAGGAAAGCACCACCCAGGCCACGACGACCGGTCCCACGGCCACCAAGGACATCAAGATCGCCCTCGGTGTCGATGTCGACGCCGTCGCCGGCTGGCTCGGCTCCTACGGCGGCGAGGACTCCCCGAACGACATCCAGCGCGGCGTCTTCGCGGGCGAGGTCGGAACCCCGCGCCTGCTCAAGCTGTTCGAGCGGTACGGCATACGCACCAGTTGGTTCATCCCGGGCCACTCCATCGAGACCTTCCCCGAGCAGACCCGGATGGTCGTGGAGGCGGGCCATGAGATCGGCGCCCACGGCTACTCGCACGAGAACCCGATCGCGATGACCCCGCAGCAGGAGGAGGACGTCCTCGCCAAGTGCGTCGAGCTCATCGAGCAGTACACGGGACGCAAGCCGCGCGGTTATGTCGCACCCTGGTGGGAGATGTCGCCGTACACCGCGGAACTCCTGCACAAGTACGGCTTCTCCTACGACCACTCGCAGAACTACCGCGACTTCACCCCCTTCTACGCCCGCGTGGGCGACCAGTGGACCAAGATCGACTACACCGCCGAGGCCAAGGACTGGATGAAGCCCCTGATCCACGGCCACGAGGTCGACCTCGTCGAGTTCTGCGGCAACTGGTACGTCGACGACCTGCCGCCGATGATGTTCAACAAGCACGCCCACAACAGCCACGGCTACGTCAGCCCGCGCGTCCTGGAACAGGACTGGAAGGACCAGTTCGACTGGGTTTATCGCGAGTTGGACTACGCGGTCCTGCCGATCACGCTGCACCCCGACGTGAGCGGCCGCCCCCAGGTGCTGCTCATGCTGGAACGCTTCATCGACTACGTCTCCGGGCACGACGGGGTCAGCTTCTGCACGCTGGAGGACGCGGCGGACGACTTCCGCCGCCGCTTCCCCTTCGACGGGTCCGACCGGCCGGCCGACATGCGCTGAGCCCGCCCGCGGCAGGCGGCCTACGGCCCGCCTCGGGGGGCGCGCAGCAACGGTGCGTCGGGGCAAGGTCGGCACAAGGGGGAGGGACACCCTCTCGTCCCGGTCGCCGACGCACCGGAACGGTTCCCCGCGGAAGCGCGGGGAAGCCGCACCGAACCTTGGCTGGTGTCAAGCCGGCCCATGCAATCCCGACGACTTGGCGACGCGTCGCATCCGGTCGTGTACAACCGTTCGCATGATGATCCGTTCAGGCGGTCCGGAAGACGCGGCCGACATCCTCACCCTGCTCGACTCCGCGGTCGCCTGGCTGGCCGCCCATGGCCGCACCGGGCAGTGGGGCGACCAGCCCTGGTCCTCCCGCCCGGCGGCCGTCGACCGTATCCGCGCCTACACCCGCGAGTACCTGGTACGGATCGCGGAAGAGGACGGCCGCACGATGGGCTCCGCCGTCCTTGCCGAGGAGCCGCCCGCCGGCGTCCCGCCGGTGGGTGAGCGTGAGCTCTACGTCCGCAACCTGGTCACCGACCGGGCCCGCACAGGCTCAGGGATCGGCGCCGCACTGATTGCGGACGCCCTTGACGAGACCCGGCGCCGGGGTATCGGCCTGCTCCGCGTCGACTGCTACGCGGGTGGCGACCGCCGCCTGGTTGAGCAGTACCAGCGCCTCGGCTTCACGCCGACCGACGAGTTCGCGGTGGAGCGGCCCGACCAAGAACCCTGGCTGGGACAGGTCCTCGAGATCCGTATCTGATGCGCTGTCAGGTCGGGGCGGTCGTCCCTGACAAGGAGATCGCCGCCCATGTTCCGGCGCGACCCGGACGCAGGCGATCGCCACCGTGGCGTAGGGCGTCACGAAGGGGGTGTACGGGAGAATCGGTCGATCTCGTCCGCTGCGGTGGTCGGGATGACCTGGCGTCGGCCGCGGACCCCAGGGCGGCGACGCCGGTGGTCAAGCCTGAGTTCGAGGACGGCTGCGACGGCGGCCTCCGCGTTGGCCAGCCCGTCACTCATCCTCAAGAACCGCACGGCCGTCGTCGTGTCACGGCCTCCGCGGGAGTCGCGTCAGACCCGGCCCAGGGGGCGGTGCGGACCACTGGGCAGTTCCGCTTCGATCGTGTCGCCGGGGCGCGCCACGCCGCCTTCCCGCACGATGGTCATGATTCCGGCTCTGCGCACGATGTTCCCCGCCTCGTCGCGGCCGACGACCTGCTTCAGCAACCCGTCCTGGAAGTTGTCGATCTGCAGACAGGGGTTGCGCAGACCGGTGACCTCCAAGACCGCGGAGTCGCCGACGTGCAGCAATGTGCCGACCGGCAGACCGAGCAGATCGATGCCGCGCGTGGTGATGTTCTCGCCGAGTTCGCCGGGCGCCACCGTGAACCCTTCTTCGCCGACCTCGTCGAAGAGCTCTTCATGGATGAGGTGGACCTGGCGAAGATTCGGCTGGGTGGGATCCTGCGCGACGCGCGACCGGTGCTTGACCGTCACACCGGCGTGCACGTCCCCCTCCACACCGAGCCCGGCGAGCAGTGTGATGCTGTCCCGGTTCGGCTTGGTGAACGAGTACTCCCCGTTGCTGCTGACCGCCGTCACTCTCCCGCTCATGTTCTGAACCCCTCTTCGGCAACCAAGGTCAGCCACGAGCCTAGAGGTCTCTCACCACTCGCCGTCCGGATGCCGTAGCCGTTCCTCAGCGCATCCGCCCCAGTACCTCCCGCACCCGCCGGGCGTCCCGGAGCCGCTGCTCGTACGTCGCGCCCAGCACGAGCAGCAGCAGCCCGGCGAACGCGGGAGGCAGCCAGCGGGGGAGTACGCCCGCCAACTGCACCAGGTAGGGGGCGAGTTCGTGCAGCGCGTCCAGCACGAGCACGCTCCCGCCGAGGACGAGCGGTGCCTGGAGACGGTGGCGGGCACCCAGCAGGGTGAGGACGAGGGCCGCCGTGCCGAGCAGCAGGGGGCGCGGCCAGTCCGCGTCGGCCCACGCCGCGAGCAGGCTCGGCACGAGCGTCGCCGACAGCCCGGGTCCGTACGCCGTCCACGACGAGGCCCCGGGGTCCCGACGGCGCCGGACAAGGCCCACGACCAGCGCCGGGACGGTCACCGGCAGGGTGTACGCCTCCGGGGCGCCCACGGCCCACGACCCGAGCCGCACCCAGGTGGCCAGCACGAACAGCGCGGCGGCAACGTAGCCCGCCTGACGGCGGTCGGCGCGCACGGCGGTGCCCGCGGCGATCACCCCGCACAGGGCCAGCACGAGGGCCAGCACGGGCGCGTCGGTGACGGCCAGCCCGACGGCCAGGAGCCCCGCGACGGCGCCCGTGGCCTCGACCGGCACCCCGGTCCGCGGGACCCGCGCCGCGAGCAGGGCCGCTGCGGCCGGGACGACCAGGACCAGCAGTGCCGTGTGAGCGGCAGGCCAGCCCGCGGCGGCACCCACCGCACAGGCGAGACCCGTCGTACCGGCCAGGGACGCGCTCGCGCAGACGGCGGTCAGACGCGGGTGTACGGCGGCCACCGCGAAGATCCCTGTCAGCGCGGCGAGCACGGCCAGGGTGGCGCCCTGGGTGGCGAGCGAGAGGAGCGCGAGGCCGGCCGCGGTGAGCAGGGAAAGGAGGAGGGCGCTGAGGGACGTCGGTGTCTGCCGCGCGTACGCCGCCACGGCCAGCGCCGCCACGATCGTCGACCCCTGTGTGAACAGGCCGACCGCATACGGGAGTTGCAGTGCGGCCGGGAGGACGAGCGCGGTCGCCCAGAGCAGGACCACGGCACCGGCCGCGGCCGGGTCGCGCCGGGTCGTGGTGGCGGGGGCCGCCCCGGCCAGAACCGCCGCGACGACCGCGAGCACCAGTGGCGCGGCCACCGCCTCCGCCGGCCAGGGCGCCCACACCGTCACCGCGGCGCGCAGATCCGAGGGCGCCCCCGACCAGACCCGTCCCGTCCATCCGACCGGACCCCACAGCGCCACGACGACCAGGGGCAGCGCCCAGACCACCGCCAGGGTCTGGACGGCGGCCGACGCCCAGGCGGCACCGCGCCGCACGGCTTCCGGGAGCGGACCGCGGACGGCCGACAGCAGCCCGACCCCGCAGGCCAGATAGCCGGGCACCGTCCACACACCGGGCAGCGACGCGCGCGGGATGCCGCCGAGCGCCGCGACCAGGAGCAGCCCGCCGGCCACCGCGGCGCCGGTGGCAAGGCCGCGCTGCGGAGCGCGCCATGCGGCGTACAGCGCGATCGCCGCGGCGAGGGCGAGGAGCGCCGCCGCACGGGTGGCGGCGCTCGGTCCGGAGGCATCCCAGGAGAGCACGCCGGCCGCCGCCACGCCCCAACCGCCCATCCCGTACGAGGCGATGGCGGCGGAGACGCGCAGGGACCTCGCGGACGTCCGGAGCGCGACGACCGTGTCGAACGCGGCCGCCGGCAACAGCGCGGCCGTGAGCGCGTACGGGCCCGCGCCGGCCGCCACTGCCCACAGCAGCAGGGGGAACTGGGCGGCGGCCAGTGCCGCGGGGAAGGGGACGCGCAGGGAACCGAGTCCCTTGCCGTACCCCCACCACGCCCCGGCCAGGAACGCCGCCGCGACGGCCGCGTACCCGGTGCCGTCGGTGGCCGTCAGCGCGACCTCGTGCAGCGCGTACGCGTCGAGCACCGTCAGCGCCAGACCGAGGCCCGCCAGCGCCTCCGCCGTCGAGCGCAGCCCGCGCTTCAGCAGGAGCACGGGAGCGCCGAGCGCCGCCACGGTCACCGTGGCGAGCACCACAGACCGCCCGGCGATCCCCAGGTGCCCCCAGCTGACCAGGGTGAACGCGATCGCGGCGACGGTCAGCAGAACGCCACCGAGGGCGAGGAGCACGTTCTGCACCCGGGGCGCGGTGGTCTCGGGCCGCCGCGCCCCGGGGGAAGCGGGCGGGAAGGCCGGCTGGAGGAGACCGATCAGGTGGGCACGGCGGGCCAGCAACTGGGCCCGGCGGGCGTCGAGTTGCCACAACTCCGCGTCGAGGATCCGCAACTCCTCGGCCGGTGGCGGTAGGTGGGTCATGCCGTGGAGTGTGGCGCGCGCCATGCCGCGGAACATGGGCGCGCGTACTCAGGCCGGTACTCAGATCCCGCACGGCTGAGGCTGTGATCATCAACCGATCCCTGCCGTACGACACGACCGTCACCGCACGACGGACGCGGTACGCCCCGGCGGCCGGGGTCTGTCACCAGGGCAGGTCGTCCAGTAGCGGCACAGGTACCTCCCGCTGCTCGTCGGCCAGCGACTGCTCGGCCCAGATGACCTTGCCGCGGGGCGTGTGCCTCGTGCCCCAGCGCTGGGCGAACCGGGAGACCAGGAAGAGTCCGCGCCCGCCCTCGTCCGTCGTGGCCGCCCGGCGGAGGTGCGGGGAGGTGCTACTGCCGTCGGAGACCTCGCAGATCAGGGCTCGGTCGTGCAACAGCCGCACCCGGACCGGCTCGGCACCGTAGCGGATGGCGTTGGTGACCAGTTCGCTGAGGATCAGCTCTGTGGTGAAGCTGACCTCGTCCAGCCCCCACTCCTCCAGTTGCCGGGTGCATGCCGCCCGGAGGTGGGCCACGGCAGCGGGGTCGAGCGGTACCTCCCAGTCAGCGACCTGCGCGGGATCCAGCAGACGGGTACGGGCCACCAGCAACGCGATGTCATCGCTGGGGTGCGCCGGCAGCATGGTGGCCAACATCGCCTGGCAGGTTTCCTCCGGTGAGGTCGCCGCCGCCTCGGACAGGGCTGTGCGCAGAAGATCCAGACCGGTGCCGATATCGAGGTCGCGGCTTTCGACCAGTCCGTTGGTGTAGAGCACGAGTCGGCTTCCCTCGGCCAGTTCCAGTTCGGAGGTCTCGATGGGCAGACGGCCCACGCCCAGAGGTGGCGAAGCAGGCACGTCGGGGAAGACCACCGTGCCGTCGGGGCGGACGAGGGCAGGGCCGGGATGGCCGGCCCGAGCCAGGGTGCAGTGGCCGGAGACCGGGTCGTAGACGGCGTACAGGCAGGTGGCTCCGGTGACGGATTCACCCTCGTCCTCGGCCGCCTGGGCGAGGTCGGTCCGGGTGACCAGATCATCCAGGTGTGCCAAGAGCTCGTCGGGAGGCAGGTCCAGGGCGGAGAAGTTGTGGACCGCGGTGCGCAGCCGTCCCATAGTGGCGGCGGCGTGCAGCCCGTGCCCGACGACGTCCCCGACCACCAAAGCCACCCGGGCTCCTGGCAGCGGGATGACGTCGAACCAGTCGCCGCGGACCCCAGCCTGCGCGGGCAGATAGCGATGCGCCACCTCCACCGCCTCCTGCTCGGGCAGATCGCGGGGCAGCAGGCTGCGCTGCAGGGTGACGGCCATGGTGTGCTCGCGGGTGTAGCGGCGGGCGTTGTCGATGCACACCGCCGCGCGGGCGACCAGTTCCTCGGCGACGGCCAGATCGTCCTCCTCGAACGGCTCGGGATGCTCTGAGCGGTAGAAGGTGGCCAGGCCCAGGGCGACGCCGCGGGCGTGCAGCGGGACGGTGACGAGACCGTGTATCCCGTGGTCGAGCAAGCGCCGGAGCAGATCCGGCTCCTGCGTCCGCCACGTGGGGGAGTTGCGCAGGTCTGGCTCGAGGCCCCCCTTCCCCGTCTCGAGGGCCCGGGCGTGTGGTGTGGACCCGGGACAACGGATCAGCTCGCCCAGCGCGAAGACCGACTCGTCCCGGTGCGCTCCGCCGACGGCCGTACGGCGCAGCTCGAGTTCGCCGCTCACTGGTTCGTCGCCTCGGAGGACGGGCTCTGCCAGATCGACGGTGACCGTGTCGGCGAAGCGCGGAGCCGCCAGCTCTGTCAGTTCCTCGGCGGTCCGTGTCACGTCCAGGGTGGTGCCGATCCGCACGCTGGCGTCGTACAGGAGCTTCAGACGCTCCCGTGCCACCTCGGCCTTGCCGACGAGCGCGCGCAACTCGGTGGTGTCGCGAAGCGTCGCGACGCTCCCGGTCCGGCCTCCATAAGGTGCCGTGGGCCGAGTACTGACAGCCAGCAGGCGGTCCGCGGCCAGATGGACCTCGTCGCTGACCAGGCGATCCGAGGCCAGCAGTTCGGCGGTCCCCGGGTCCAGGCCGAGCTCCGTGACGTGGCGCCCCTCCGCGTCGGCGGACAGCTCGAGCAGGTGGCGGGCCTCGTCATTCGCCAGCAGAAGTCGCCCGTCGCCCCCGATGATGACGACGCCCTCCCGGATGGCGTGGAGCACCGCATCGTGGTGCTCGTACATGCGCGTCATCTCGGCAGGACCCAGGCCATGAGTCTGCCGCCGCAGCCGCCTGCTCACCAGCGTCGCTCCACCCGCGGACAGGGCCAGCGCAGCACCCGCGGAGCTGAACAGGACGGGCAGCTGGCGCTCCACCACGGCATTCACGTTCTGGACCGTGATCGCGACCGACACCCCGCCGAGGAAGGAGCCATCGGTGTCGAAAACGGGGGCGTCCGAGAGGACGGAAGGCCCCTGGGTCGCGGTGAAGCTCGCCGTTTGGCTCCTTCCGGCCAACTCCGCCTTCACAAAGCCTTCAGGGCCGATGATGTGCTTCCCGATGAGGCTCGGGTCGGGGTGGGTGTAGCGGATCCCTTTCGCGTTGTACACCACGACGGCGTCCACACTGGACCTCTTACGGACCTCTTCCGCACGTGGCTGCAGCACCGCGGTCGGATCATGACTCTTCAGCGCGGTCACCATTCCCGGGGAGTTCGCGAACGCCTCGGCGAGGGCGAGCGACCGTTGGCGAGCGTCGGCTGTGCTTTGACTTCGGGCCTGCAGCACCAGCGTCACCAATGCCGCAGCGATCAGCAGCACTACGAGCGCCAGCTGCAGTACCAGGACCTGACCGGCGACACTGCGCCAACGCAGCAGGGAGCCGGGACGCCTTCCCGCCGACGGATGCGGGGCGTCGAGCCGGATCCGAGTATCTTTCCCGGCTCCATCCCCTGATCGACTGAAAAAACGAGTCATGTCAGCATTCTGTGCCTGTGCGCCTGGTGACCCTTTCCTGCCGACATCTGGGTACGTGGTGGTGTGCGACGACCACCTGTGCGTCGATGGGAGGCCGCCAGGCTGCGGCTGTCCTTGCTCTCACAGCCTGGCGACCAGCTCGGTGGGTGGCAACGGGCGCGGGAAATCCGGCGTGCTGCCCCGCTCCCGGCCCGTTGTCTGCCATCCGTTCCCGGTCACGCCGCCCGGCGGGCCGTCGCGCTCCTGGTGGTCAGGATGCGGTGGACCAGCCGGGCGCCGGCCCGCGCCGTACGGTTGTCGGCGTCGAGGTCCGGATTCAGCTCGGCGACGTCGCAGACGGCCAGCTTCCCGCTTGCCGCCACCGCGGCGCAGACGTGCTCGACGACCTCCATCCGCACCCCGTACGCGGCGGGGGCACTCACCCCCGGAGCCGCGCTGGCGGGGAGCACGTCGAGGTCGATGCTGAGGTGCACGACGTCGCAGCTCGCGAGGAACTCCTCGATGAACGCGTCGACGCGCTGCAGGTCGGGCAGGCCGCACTCGGTGTCGAGCAGGTACCGCACCCCGAGCCTGTCCGCGGTCTGGAAGAGACGGGTGGTGTTGCTCGGCTGGCTCACTCCGAGCACCCAGTAGTTCAGCCGCTGTCCGCGCTGCTCCTCGCCGTGTGCCATCTGGAGGAACGGTGTGCCGGAGCTGGGCCGGACGTCGTCGCGCAGGTCGAAGTGCGCGTCGAGGTTCAGCACCCCGAGACGAGCGCCCTCGCGCAGGGCGCGGGTCCCGGCCAGCCCCAGGTAGCTGCCGTAGGCGACCTCGTGGCCGCCGCCGAGCACCACCACGGGGTGGCCGCGGTCGACGAGCGAGGTGAGTGCCCGGCCCAGGCGGTGCTGCCCGTTCTCCAGGTCCCCGTCGGCCACCTCGATGTCGCCGGCGTCCAGCGCCCGCACCGGCGTCGGCAGCGCCATGGACGCGAGGGCGGCGCGCAGCGCGCGCGGGCCGTCGGCCGCACCCTGACGGCCCTTGTTCCGCCGGACTCCCTCGTCGCTGCGGAAGCCGACGAACGCGACGTCCCCCGGTCCGGTGTCCTGGGGTTCGAGGCCGACCACGTGGTGCCAGCGCAGGTTGTCGGCCCCCGGCCCGTCGTCCCGGCCCGTCCAGGGCTCGGGCGCCACATCTGCCGTCACCGTCCCGGTGCCGGCAGGCAGCACAGGGTTGTCCGTGCTCATTCCGTGTCGCCCTCGGCCATCGGGACGCGCACTCCGCGCTGCTGAGCCACCGAGGTGGCGTACTCGTAGCCCGCGTCCACGTGGCGGATGACGCCCATGCCGGGGTCGTTGGTCAGCACGCGGGAGAGCTTCTCGGCGGCGAGTTCGGTGCCGTCGGCGATGCAGACCTGGCCGGCGTGGATCGAGCGGCCCATGCCGACGCCGCCACCGTGGTGGATGGAGACCCAGGACGCGCCGGAGGAGGTGTTCACCAGGGCGTTGAGCAGCGGCCAGTCGGCGATGGCGTCCGAACCGTCGAGCATCGACTCGGTCTCGCGGTACGGCGAGGCGACGGAGCCGGAGTCCAGGTGGTCACGGCCGATGGCGATCGGAGCGGACAGCTCGCCGGAGGCGACCATCTCGTTGAACTTCAGGCCGGCGCGGTGGCGCTCGCCGTAGCCGAGCCAGCAGATGCGGGCGGGCAGACCCTCGAAGGCCACGCGCTCGCCGGCCATCTTGATCCAGCGGTGCAGGTGCTCGTTCTCCGGGAACAGCTCCATGATGGCCTTGTCCGTGGCCGCGATGTCCTTGGGGTCGCCGGACAGGGCGGCCCAGCGGAACGGGCCGAGGCCCTCCTCGAACAGCGGGCGGATGTGCGCCGGGACGAAGCCGGGGAAGTCGAACGCGCGCTGGTAGCCGGCCTTGCGGGCCTCGTCGCGGATGGAGTTGCCGTAGTCGAAGACCTCGGCACCCTTGTCGAGGAAGCCGACCATCGCCTCGACGTGCTTGGCCATGGACTTGCGGGAGCGCTCGGTGAAGTCGGCCGGGTCCTTGCGGGCCTGCTCGTGCCACTCCTCGACGCTCACGCCGACAGGGAGGTAGGACAGCGGGTCGTGCGCCGAGGTCTGGTCGGTCACGATGTCGATGGGCGCGCCCATCTCCAGCAGCTTCGGGAAGATCTCCGCGGCGTTGCCGGTGAGGCCGATGGACAGCGGCTTGCGGGCGTCCCGGGCCTCGATGGCGAGTTGGAGCGCGTGGTCCAGGTTGTCCGCCGCGACGTCGAGGTAGCGGTGGGCGATACGGCGCTCGATGCGGGTGGGGTCGACGTCGACGCAGATGGCGACGCCGTCGTTCATCGTCACGGCGAGCGGCTGGGCGCCGCCCATGCCGCCGACGCCGGCGGTGAGGGTGATGGTGCCGGCGAGCGTGCCGTTGAACTTCTTGCGGGCGACGGCGCCGAAGGTCTCGTAGGTGCCCTGGAGGATGCCCTGGCTGCCGATGTAGATCCAGGAACCGGCGGTCATCTGGCCGTACATGGTCAGGCCCTGCTCCTCCAGGGACCGGAACTCCTCCCAGTTCGCCCAGTCGCCGACCAGGTTGGAGTTGGCGAGGAGCACACGCGGCGCCCACTCGTGGGTGCGCATGACGCCGACCGGCTTGCCGGACTGGACGAGGAGCGTCTCGTCGTTCTTGAGCGTCTTGAGGGTGCGCACGATGGCGTCGTAGGAGGCCCAGTTACGGGCGGCCTTGCCGGTCCCGCCGTAGACGACCAGCTCCTCCGGGTGCTCGGCAACCTCGGCGTCGAGGTTGTTCATGAGCATCCGCAGGGCGCCTTCCTGCTGCCAGCCGAGGCAGTTCAGTTCGGTGCCGCGGGGGGCGCGGATGCTACGGGCCTCTGGGGAAACGCCGGCCATGCTGATGCCTCCTGAATGGGGATGTCGAATGAATGGGGATGTCGAACCTTGTTCCGTGCGCCCATGACACGTGACGGGCGCAAGGGTGGCGAGTGGCGTCGACCGGATTTCTCGGATCCGAGAAACCGGACGTGCGAAACCGGATGCGCGGACCGCGGGACATCGGTCCGGAACCGGCCGGGCAGACCCTGGGGAAGGCGTCTCCCGCAGGGGGTGTCGTTCGGATCATCCCGGCCGAACGACACCCCCTAGAATTTTTTCGACGAGAGCCCGCCCGACGGGCATGGGGGGAGCGAGGGTGACGAGGATGGTGAACGGCGTGGTCGTGAGCGGTGCGGACCTTGCCCGTCTGTACGAGGAGCGGACCGCGACGTCGGCTCCCGCATACCAGCGGGTGAAGGACCTCGTGACCGAGCAGATCACCAGCGGTCGCTGGCGCCAGGGCGACGCCCTGCCGTCGGAGAACCAGTTTGTCGAGTCGCTCGGCCTGTCCCGCATGACCATCAACCGCGCGCTGCGCGAGCTGACCGCGCGGGGCCTGCTGCGGCGCGTCATGGGTGTGGGTACGTTCGTGGCCCTGAACAAGGGCAGTTCCGGCCTGGTCGAGGTGCACAACATCGCCGACGAGGTCCGCCGGCGCGGGCACCGCTATCACGCACGGGTGCTGGCGCTCTGCGAGGAGGAGGCGGGGCCGAAGGTGCGCGGCCAACTCGGCCTCGGCGAGCGGCAGGCCGTCTTCCGGTCGCGGGTGGTGCACTTCGAGGACGACGTGGCGATCCAACTGGAGGACAGGTACGTCAACCCGGACTTCGCCCCCGGCTACCTGGAGCAGGACTTCACTCTGCGCACGCCGTTCACGTTCCTCTCCGAGGTCGCGCCGCTCGGTAAGGGGGAGCACATCGTGGAGGCGGTGCTTCCGTCAGTGGAGGAGTGCGCGATCCTCGGCATCGAGGCGTCGGAGCCGTGCCTGCTCATCCAGCGCCGCACCTGGTCGCAGGACGCACTCGTGAGCATCGCGCGGCTGCTGCACCCCGGTTCCCGCTACCGCCTCGAGGGCACGTTCGGCACGCACTGACCGCGAGCCGCACGGCTCACGTACCGCAAAGAGGCACGCCGCTGCGGCGACGGGTCATGCCGATACGGCAAAGGGCCTGCCACTGCGGCGACGGGTCATGCCGATACGGCAAAGGGCTTGCCACTGCGGCGACGGGTCATGCCGCGTGCGCGGAGGATCCGTCCCCGAGAACTTGGCCCTGCGCCCCTCGGCCGCCCGACGGACCCGAGGGGGCGCGGCCGGAGACCGCGGCCGTCAGGCGTGCCGCCTCCTGCTGCAGGACCTCCCGCACATGGTCGGCGTCGTGCCGGCTGTAGTGCCGGCTCCACGTGCTGCTGAACGCCGCCACGGGGCGCTCGTTGTGGTCGAACGCGGCCACGCCGATCGAGCGCAGCCCCTCGGAGACCAGCTCGATCTCCTCCGACCAGCCGCGCTCGCGGTCCCGCTCCAGCAGGGTGCGCAGCTCGGACAGTGAGCGCGGCCCCTTGCCGGTGCGGGTGACAAGGGAGCCCGGCCGCGGGAAGAGGGCCCGCAGCTGCGCCTCGCCGGCATGGGCGAGGATCGAACGGCCGCTGGCCGTCAGGTGCGCCGGCAGCCGGACGCCGATGTCGGTGACGAGGGCCACGTCGACGTCGGATCCCTGACCGGTGGGCGGACGCTCCTTGAGCAGGTAGACCGTCTCCGCACCGTACAGGATGCCCAGGTGGACCGTCTGGCCGAGCCGATGGGTCACGCCGCGCAGGATCGGGCGTGCGAGCCGCTCCAGCGGTTCGTGCCGCAGGTAGGCCGAGCCGATCTCGAAGGACGAGACCCCGAGTCCGTACGCCTGCTCCTTCGGGACGTAGGTGACGAATCCCCGGTCGGCCAGCACCGAGAGGATGTGGTACGCGGACGATCGCGGGATGCCGAGATCCCGGGCCAGCGCGCCCGCCTGTACCGGGCCCGAACGGCTGGCGAGGTGCAGCAGGATGTCCAGCGCGCGCCCGACCGCGGGAGATGTGCTGCTCGATGTCGTCTCGTGTTCGCTCATGGGTCCACCTATTGACGCGCCTGTATATACAGGAATATACAAGGCCTTCGATCGTTCTGTGGGCGCGGCGGCCGTCGCCGCTGGGGGCACCCCTAACCCACTTCTCACCCGTCCGGGACACCTCCCGTCCCCAAGGAGCACTACGTTGACCAAGGACACGGCGATGACCTTGACCAGGGGACTCAAGTCCCGGCACATCCGCTTCCTTGCGCTGGGCTCAGCGATCGGGACAGGGCTCTTCTATGGATCATCCGAATCCATCAAGGCTGCCGGTCCCGCGGTCCTCCTGGCCTATCTGATCGGCGGAGCGGCCGTCTTCCTGGTCCTGCGGTCCCTCGGCGAGATGGCCGTGAGCGACCCGTGCGCGGGATCGTTCGGTGAGTACGCCACCAAGTATCTCGGCCCGCTGGCCGGGTTCGCGACCGGATGGACCTACGCCTTCGAGCTGGTCATCGTCTGTCTGGCCGATGTCACCGCGTTCGGCGTGTACATGGGCTTCTGGTTCCCCGACGTACCGCGCTGGATCTGGGTGCTGGCGGTCGTGGGCGTCGTCGGCGTGATGAACCTGTTCAGCGTCAAGGTCTTCGGTGAGCTGGAGTTCTGGCTCTCCCTCGTGAAGATCGTCGCCATCATCGCGATGATCATCGCCGGTGTGGCGATCCTCGTCTTCGGCATCCACACCGGCAGCGCCCACGTCGGGGTGTCGAACCTCTGGAACAACGGCGGGTTCTTCCCGCACGGAGCCCACGGCGTCATCATGTCCCTGGCCGTGGTGATGTTCGCCTTCGGCGGCACCGAGATCATCGGCGTCACCGCCGGAGAGGCCCAGGACCCGGAGAAGACGATCCCGAGCGCGGTCAACACGATCCCCCTGCGCATCGTGCTGTTCTACGTGCTGACCATCGCGGTGATCATGTCGCTCAATCCCTGGCAGAACGTCGACTCCGCGGGCAGCCCGTTCGTCCAGATCTTCGTCGGCCTCGGCATCAAGTCCGCGGCGACCGTGCTGAACCTGGTGGTCATCACCGCGGCCCTGTCCGCGATCAACAGCGACATCTTCGCCGCCGGCCGCATCATGTACGGCATGGCCGAGCGCGGCCAGGCTCCCGCGACCCTGCGCCGGCTCTCCCGCAACGGTGCGCCGTGGATGACCGTGGTCATCATGATGGGCGCGCTGCTCCTCGGCGTCGTGCTGAACTACCTGATGCCGGAGAACGTCTTCGTCATCATCGCCTCGATCGCGACCTTCGCGACGGTCTGGGTCTGGATGATGATCCTGCTGGCGCAGGTCGCCGCCCGCCGCAAGATGTCTCCCGAGGAGCAGGCCGCCCTCAAGTACCCGGCTCCGTTCTGGCCCTACGGCCAGTTCATCGCGATCGCCTTCATGGTCGGCGTGCTCGGGCTCCTCGCCTTCTCGGACAGCACCCGTGTCGCGCTGATCGTCGGCGCCGTCTGGCTGGCACTCCTGTCGGGCGTGTACTTCCTGTGGGGCCGCCCGCGCGGTGGCCGTGCGGACCTCGCCGAGGCCTCCGACCAGGCGGCGGAGGAACCCGTCCCGGCAGCTCAGGGATAGTTGCAGAGGGGTAACCGCGCGCCACCCTCGAACACCGATGGGGTCCGTCCGGCCGGGCGGACCCCATCGGTGTTTTCGTACCGCCCGGAGCGCAACGTCTGGGATACCAGACAATGAGTGCCGTCAGCGCCTCGCGAAGCCGCTCTGACATGGGACTTCATAGATTTATGACTGTTGTTGTGAATGTCGGCCCCCTTTCCGCCGACGACGTTGTTCTCGTCGCCCGTCACGGCGCGCCCGTGGTCCTCGCGGAGGAGGCCCTCAAGGAGATCGCTCGCAGTCGCGAAGTGATCGAGGGTCTGGCCGACGACGTGGTGCCGCACTACGGTGTGTCCACCGGTTTCGGCGCCCTGGCCACGCGCCACATCCCCACCGAGCTGCGCACCCAGCTCCAGCGCAGCCTGGTGCGTTCGCACGCCGCCGGCTCCGGCCCCGAGGTCGAGCGCGAGGTCATCCGCGCGCTGATGCTGCTGCGCCTGTCCACCCTCGCCACCGGCCGCACCGGCGTCCGCGTCGAGACCGCCCAGGCCTACGCCGACCTCCTCAACGCCGGGATCACCCCCGTCGTGCACGAGTACGGCTCCCTCGGCTGCTCCGGCGACCTGGCCCCCCTCGCCCACTGCGCCCTCGCGATCATGGGCGAGGGCCGGGTCCGCGACGCCCAGGGCGAGCTCAAGCCGGCCGCCGAGGCGCTCGCCGCCGCCGGCATCACCCCGGTCGTCCTGCAGGAGAAGGAGGGCCTGGCCCTCATCAACGGCACCGACGGCATGCTCGGCATGCTCGTCCTGGCCTGCCACGACCTGCGGATGCTGCTGCGCACCGCCGACATCTCCGCGGCCATGAGCGTCGAGGGCCAGCTGGGCACCGACGCCGTCTTCGCCGCCGACCTCCAGGCGCTGCGCCCGCACCCGGGCCAGGCCAGCAGCGCCGCCAACCTGACCGCGCTGCTCGCCGGTTCGGGCATCGTCGCCAGCCACCGCGGCCCCGAGTGCACCCGCGTCCAGGACGCGTACTCGCTGCGCTGCTCCCCGCAGGTCCACGGGGCCGCCCGCGACACCCTCGCCCACGCCGAGCTGGTCGCCTCCCGCGAGCTGGCCAGTGCGGTGGACAACCCGGTCGTCACGCTCGACGGACGGGTGGAGTCCAACGGCAACTTCCACGGCGCGCCCGTGGCCTGCGTCCTGGACTTCCTGGCCATCTCGGTCGCCGACATCGCCTCCGTCGCCGAGCGTCGTACGGACCGGTTCCTGGACGTGGCCCGCAACCACGGCCTGAACGCGTTCCTCGCCGACGACCCGGGCGTCGACTCCGGCCACATGATCGCCCAGTACACCCAGGCCGCGATCGTCTCCGAGCTCAAGCGCCTGGCCGGACCGGCCTCCGTCGACTCCATCCCCTCCAGCGCCATGCAGGAGGACCACGTCTCGATGGGCTGGTCCGCCGCCCGCAAGCTGCGCCGCGCCATCGACGGGCTCACCCGCGTCCTCGCCGTGGAGCTCTACACCGCCGCCCGTGCCCTGGACCTGCGCGCCCCGCTGACGCCGGCTCCGGCCACCGCCGCGGTGCGTGACGGGCTGCGCGAGGTCGTCGAGGGCCCCGGCACGGACCGCTGGCTCGCCCCCGAGATCGAGGAGGCCGTGCAGTACGTGGCCTCCGGCCGTGCCCTGGCCGCCGCCGAGTCCCAGGCCGGCCGGCTGCAGTAAGGGCCGGCCTCTCGGAGGCCGCCTGAACAGGGAACCGGCAACGGCCCCGGCACACCGCTCGCGGTGCGCCGGGGCCGCGGCCGTTCTCCCACCGATGAGCCTCTGCGCCCCGACCGGAGTGGTTCCACCGCCCGACCCGCGAGGCTCCACGCCACCCTGCACGGCCCCGCGGGCCAGGCCTCACGACGACGGGGCGTGGTCCCCCGGGCGGCGCGGTGCGTCGGCAACTCCGCCGATACGACGGCTCAGTTCCCGTGCGGTCCTGGCCACTTCCGCGGCGATCCGCTGCTGCTGCTCCGGATCCACCTCCTCGGCCGGGAAGGTGACCGCCACGCCCGCGATCGGGTGGGCGCTGTGATCGAGAACGGGGGCGGCGACGGACGAGAAGCCCGGCGTCACCTCTCCCTCCTCCGTCGCGTACCCGCGCCGCCGTACCTCCACGAGGAGGTTGCGGAGCGCGGACAGCGAGGTGGGCCCGAGCCCGTGGCGCAGGACGAACGCCGAGGGGTCGGGGAACAGGGCGCGCACCTGCGCCTGCGCGAGGCGCGCCAGCACGGCCCGGCCGCTGGCGGTGAGGTGCGCGGGCAGCCGGACGCCGACCTCGGTGACCAGCGGTGCGCGTCCCGACGGCCGCTCCTCGATGACGTAGATCACCTCACGGCCGTGCAGGACGGCCAGGTGCGCGTTGTAGCCGGTGCGGTCCACGAGCTGCGCCAGCGGGACCCGCGCCAGTCGCTGGAACGGGGCCTGGCGGCTGTACCCGGAGCCGAGCTCGAAGGCGCTGACCCCCAGCCCGTAGCGCCGCTCCTCGGGCAGGTGCACGACGAAGCCGTCCCGGGCCAGGGTGTCGAGCAGGTGATAGGTCGTCGAGCGGGGCAGCCCCACGTCGCGGCTGATGGCCGCGGCCGGCACCGGACCGGCCTGGGCGGCGAGGTAGCGCAGGACGGCGAGCACTTGTGCGGCGGCGGGGACCGTGGACATATCGCGAGCGTACGTCCGCCCCGAAACCCTGATCCCGCCTCGCCGCAGGGCGTCTGGGATACGAGACGAATTGCGCGCCATGGGCGTAGCACCGGTGCCTTGACCTGGTGCTTTATGGAACCCATGGCAGAACTGCCGAACCGGCCCGCGATACCGGTCGACGCCCTGGGGCACCCGCCGACGCGGTCGCCGAGGTGCACCGCGCCTCCGACGTCCGCCTCGTCGCCGCCGTCCGGCGGGCAGGCGGCCGCCCACCCGGACCTGCCTGAGCAGGGGGCCGAAGGAGACGCGGTGCCCCGTCCGGCGCCCCTCACTGTCCGTCCGAACCGTCCGCGCCAACCCCGTATGAAGGGAACAGAGATGGGTGACTCCGCCACCGAGGCGGCAACCCGGTCCACCGATTTGCTGACCGCAGGTGTCTACAACAGCGTCCGGCAGCTGCGCGCCGACGCCTGGAGCGCGCTGGCGGCACTGACGCGTCGACTGAGCCTCGACCCGAGCGCCGGCACCTGTGCGAAGGAGCTGACCGAGCAGTTGGAGGACATGTTCCGGCTGCTGGCACCGATCGAGAACTGCTGGGCCTTTCCGGGCAGGGCGGGCCTCGACGAGCTGCGCCGGCTCCACGAGGCCGGAGACCGGCACCGGCTGGCGGAGCGCGCGGACGACCTGAACCTGGCCCTTGGCACGGACACCTACCGAGACGCCGCGCAGGCGCCGGCGCACCCCGAGGACCCGGCCGCCGAGGAGCCGCCCGCGGTGCACGACCCCGCGGCCAAGCCGTACTTCGAGGTACTCGTCGTCGGAGACCTCGACGAGACGGAGGAGCAGGCGCTGCGGGAGGAACTGCGCCACCTGCGCCGCGACGAGGACGAGTTCGTCTACGACCTCGTCGTCGCCCCCAGCTTCGAGGACGCGGTGATCGCGTCGCTGGTGAACTCCAGCCTCCAGGCCGTCGTCATCCGCCACCGGTTCGCCAACCGGTCCCGGCACGACCTGCACGTGGTGCGGCGGTTCTTCGAGGGAACCGCCGCCGAGGCCCTCCCGGAGGAGGACCTGTTCGAGCACCGGGCCCAGGCCCTCGGCGCCCGGCTGCTGGAACTGCGGCCGGAACTGGACCTCTACCTGATGACGGAAGGCGCCGTCGAGCGGACCGCCGGCACGCTCGGCCGGGGCTTCGCGCGGGTCTTCCACGCCCGGGAAGGGCTTCTGGAGCTCCACCTGTCGATCCTGCACGGCATCGGCGAGCGCTACACGGCACCGTTCTTCACCGCCATCCGAGCGCACAGCCGGCGCCCGACGGGCGTCTTCCACGCCCTGCCCATCTCCCGCGGCACCTCGGTGGTCTCCTCCCACTGGATCCCGGAGATGGCCCGCTTCTACGGGCTCAACATCTTCCTCGCCGAGACCTCCGCCACCTCCGGCGGCCTGGACTCGCTGCTGGAGCCCACGGGACCGCTGCGGGAGGCGCAGGACCTCGCGGCCCGTGCGTTCGGCGCCCGGCAGACGTACTTCGTCACCAACGGCACGTCCACCGCCAACAAGGTCGTCGTGCAGGCCCTGGTCCGGCCGGGCGACATCGTGCTGGTGGACCGCAACTGCCACAAGTCCCACCACTACGGGCTGATGCTCGCCGGCGCCCACGTCGTCTACCTCGACGCCTATCCGATGGACCAGTACGGCATGTACGGCGCCGTGCCCGTCGAGGAGATCAAGCGGAAGCTGCTCATGCTGCGGCGCGAGGGCCTGCTGGACCGCGTCAAGCTCCTCCTGCTCACCAACTGCACCTTCGACGGGATCGTCTACAACCCCTCCCGCGTGATGGAGGAGTGCCTGGCGCTCAAGCCGGACCTCGCCTTCCTCTGGGACGAGGCCTGGTTCGCGTTCGCCCGCTTCCACCCCGTCTACCGCCGCCGCACCGCCATGGCAGCCGCCCGCGAGCTGACCGACCGCTACCGCGACGCGGACTACGCCGAGCGGTACGCCGAGCACCGGGAGAGCCTCGGCGAGGACCCGGACGACGAGACTCTGCTGGGCACCCGTCTGATGCCGGACCCGGACGCCGTCCGCGTCCGGGTGTACGCCACCCAGTCGACGCACAAGACCCTGACGTCACTGCGCCAGGGCTCGATGATCCACATCTTCGACCAGGACTTCCGGCACAAGGCGGCCGAGACGTTCCACGAGGCGTACATGACGCACACCTCGACGTCGCCGAACTACCAGATCCTCGCCTCGCTCGACCTCGGCCGCAGACAGGCCGAGCTGGAGGGCTTCGAACTGGTGCAGAAGCAGCTGGAGCAGGCGGGCGTCCTGCGGGACGCGATCGACCAGCACCCGGTGCTCAGCCGCTACCTGCACTTCCTCACCACCCCCGAACTCATCCCGAGCCGGTTCCGCTCCTCCGGCACGGACCAGCCGCTGCGCACCGGACTGGCGAAGATGGCGGCCGCCTGGGAGGACGACGAGTTCGTCCTCGACCCGACCCGGGCCACCCTGCACATCGGCCGTACGGGCATCGACGGCGACACCTTCAAGCACGAACAGCTCATGGACCGTTACGGCGTCCAGGTCAACAAGACCACGCTCAACACGCTGCTGTTCATGACCACCATCGGCACCACGCGCAGCGCCGTCGCCTACCTCATCGAGGTCCTCGTCAAGATCGTCGAGGAACTCGAGGAGAGCATCGAGGAGATGAGCCCCCGCGAGCGTGCCCTCCACGATCGCAGGCGCGCCGCCCTCCAGGCCGGGTCCGCCGCGCTGCCGGACTTCAGCGCGTTCCACACCGCGTTCCGTCCGGGCGCCCACACGCCGGAGGGCGACCTTCGCGAGGCGTTCTTCCTGGCGTACGACGACAGCAAGGTCGAGTACCTGACGGCCGACGAGGTCGCCATGGCCATGGAGAGCGGGCGGGAGGTCGTCTCGGCCACCTTCGTCACGCCGTATCCTCCGGGTTTCCCGGTGCTCGTGCCGGGTCAAGTCGTCAACGAGGCGGTGCTGCGGTACATGGGCGCGCTCGACACGCGTGAGATTCACGGATACCGGCCCGACACGGGGTACCGGGTGTTCACCGAGGCCGCGCTGAAGGACCGGACGGCATGAGACAAGGAGCGGACGGCATGACGACAGGAGCGGAAACCGTGGCGGAAGGAGCGGGCGGCGCGACGGGCGGACGCGTGCTCCGGGCACAGGACCGGCCGGCGACGCGCTGGAAGAACGGCGGCGGTCTGACCCGGGAGGTCGCCGCCGACGGCTCCGGCGCGGGTCTGGAGGACTTCGTCTGGCGGGTGAGTCTCGCCGACGTCGCTCGCGGCGGTCCGTTCTCCTCCTTCGCGGGCGTGGACAGGATCATCACCGTCGTGGACGGGGCGGGGATGGAGCTGAACGTCGACGGTACCTCGCACACCATCGCCGACGCGTACGAGCCCTTCTCCTTTCCGGGTGACGCGGTCACCGACTGCCGGCTGCTCTCCGGCCCCATCGTCGATCTCAACGTGATGACACGGCGCACCCGCGCGACGGCGCACGTCCGCATGGCCCGTCAGGGGTTCTCCGTCGTCCCGCGGACCGGGGTCCTCCTCGTGATCGCCTTGGCGGGCACGGTGGCCGTCGAGGAGTCCGGCGTCACCCTCGACCGGTTCGACGCGGTCCTGTTCCCGGACCGCGACGCCGGCACCCTTCGTGTCGACGGGGTGGCGGCGGTCGTCACCGTCACCACCACTTCCGGCTCGCCCGGGACATGACCAGGACGGCACGCGGGGCCGGGCCCCGGCCGGCTTCTCAGTGTCTTCTCAGCAGGCGTCACCGAGGCTGGAGGTGTCCTGAGGACGACCGGGTCCTTTTCGACACCGGGCAAGCGAGTCCTTCTCGCATCGAAGAGGGGGAGCCCATGGTTTCCCGCACCGCAGCGCCACCCGTCTCTCCTCACCGGGCCCGTGCGGCCCCGGCGACCGGGGGCACCGGTGACCGGCTGAACCGCTTCTTCGACGACGCCTGCGACCGCACTCCGTCAGCCCCGGCCCTCGAATGCGGGTCGCGGCTCCTGACCTACGCCGATCTCGACACGCGGGCCAATCGGGTGGCCCGGCATCTGCACCGTGCCGGCATCGGTCCGGGCAGTCGCGCGGCCCTGGTGCTGCCCCGGTCCGTGGACATGTACGTGTGCCTGCTGGGCGTGTGCAAGGCGGGCGCGGCGTTCGTGCCGATCGACCCGGCCGCGCCGCCGGACCGGGTCGCCTTCATCCTGGGCGATGCGGGCGCGGCCGTGGTGCTGACCACGTCGGCGCTCGCGTCCGGCGCCGCCTGGGCGGAGCGGTGCCGGACGTGCCCGGTGATCGAGGTCGACACATGCGCCGCGGATCTCGCCGCCCTGCCGCCCGAACGGCCCGCCGTCGCGGCCGGGGGCGCGGACGATCCGCTGGCATACGTGATGTACACCTCGGGGTCCAGTGGCAGGCCGAAGGGCGTGGAGATCGCGCAGTCGAGCATCTGCAACTTTCTGCGCGTGGTGGCACCGGTCTACGGCATCCGGTCGCACGATCGCGTGTACCAGGGCATGACCCTCTCGTTCGACTTCTCCATCGAGGAGATCTGGCCCACCTGGGCGGCCGGCGCCACACTCGTCGCCGGACCGGTCGGCCCCGGACAGTTGGGCGACGATCTCGCCGACTTCCTTCATGAGCACCAGGTCACCGCTCTGTACTGCGTCCCGACACTGCTGGCGACGATGTCCCGTGACCTCCCGCGGCTCCGCGAGGTCGTCGTCGGCGGCGAGGCGTGCCCCGCCTCACTCGTCGAGCGGTGGAGCACGCCGGGACGGCGCATCCTCAACACCTACGGGCCGACCGAGGCAACCGTCACCGCCACCTGGCAGGAACTCCGGCCGGGGCGTCCGGTGACCATCGGCCGCCCGCTGCCGACCTGCTTCGCCGTCCTCCTGGACGAGCGGCTGCGGCCCGTGCCGCACGGCGCCGTCGGTGAGATCTGCCTGGGCGGTCCGGGCCTCGCACGCGGCTACACGGGACGGCCCGACCTGACCGCGGAGCGCTTCGTCCAGCACCCCTTGGCGCCCGGCTCGGGCCGCCTGTACCGCACCGGAGACCTCGGCAGGATGACCGACGACGGGGAGATCGAATACCTCGGCCGGGCCGACGCCGAGGTGAAGATCCGCGGCTACCGGGTGTCCCTGGAGGAGATCGACAACGTACTGCTGGAGGACCCCGGCGTGGCCCAGGCGGCCACCACCCCCGTGTCGCCGCGCGACGGACCCGACGGTGACCGTGTTCTCGCCGCCTACGTCGTACCCGTCGGGGACGGCGCGGTCCCCGACGACGATCTCGCCGCCCGGCTGCACCGGCGCCTGCGCCGGTCGCTGCCCGCCTACATGGTGCCCGCGACGCTGGACTTCCTCGATCGGCTGCCCGTCATGCCCAGCGGCAAGACGGACCGTACGAAACTGCCCGCACCCACCGGCCGCCGCCTCGCCGGCACCGGCCCTGTGGCGCCGGTCCGAGACCGGCTCGAGGCCAGAGTGCGCGACGCCTGGGCACGGACGCTCGGCATGGACCCCGGCGAACTCTCCGCGGAGGCCGACTTCTTCACCGACCTCGGCGGTCACTCACTGCTTGCCGCCCGCGCGGTGTCGCTGCTGCGCGACCCGGCAGGCGGACCCGGCCCCACCCTGCGTGACCTGTACGAGAACCCGACCGTGACCGGCTTCGCGGCACGGCTGCGCGCCGCGGCCGACGCCTCCCGCGCGCCGCGGCAGCCCCGCCCCGCCCCCTTGCGGCACGGCCGCGCCCGCATCGCGCGGGCCGGACTCCTCCAGGCAACGGCCTTCTACGCACTGCTCTTCCTGCTCACCGGTCCGGTGGCCGCGTCCTTCGTGCTGACTCACGGACGGGTGTCGGGCAGCGCGGCCGTCGGGCCGGCCGTCTCGGTACTGGCCGGCTGGTTCGCCGTACGCTGGCTGGTTCCCGTCCTTCTCGCGCGGCCGCTGGCGGCGGGCATCCGGCCCGGCCGGTACCCACTCTGGGGGGCGACGTACCTGCGGCTGTGGCTGTTGGACGTGCTGCTGCTGGGGATCAGCCCGCTGCGGATACTCAGCGGATCCCCGCTCATGGGCCCGTACCTGCGGCTCCTCGGTGCCCGCGTCGGCCCCCGCACCACCATCGCCACCGGCTTCGTCGGCCTGCCCACGCTGCTGGGCGTCGACCGGGACGCCACGATCGGCTACGGTGCCACGCTGCGCCCCTGGCACGTCGCCGACGGATGGGTCACCATCGCCCCGATCACCGTCGGCGAGAGGGCGTACGTCGGCGCCAACGCGGTCCTCGAACCAGGCGCCTACCTGGGCCCCGGGTCCGCGCTCGGTGAGCAGTCCGTGTCGGGCCCGGGCAAGGCCGTCCCGGCCGGAGCGCGCCGCGCCGGATCGCCCGCACGCCCGGTCGAGGCACTCGCCCCGCTCGTCGAGACGATGCTGCGCGACCGGACCGAGGCGGATCGCTGGCGGCCCCGCCAACTGGCCGCCGTCGTGCTCGGTCTGGTCCTGCTGGAGTCCATCGTGGTCGCCGCGGCCGTGCCGAGTGCCGCCCTGCTCTGGTGGGCCTGGTCGAGCGGTGGCACGCTCGCCGGTCTCGCTGCGATCATGCTGTCCGGCCCGGTCTTCGTGGCCACGGTGTGCCTGGTCGTCGCCGCCGGGAAGCGGGCGGTCCTGCCGAGGACACCCCCCGGAATCCATCCGGCGCACTCGGCGCTGGGCGTGCGCAAGTGGATCGCCGACAAACTGCTGGAGCAGAGCCTCACCCTCACCAACTCGCTCTACGCCACCCTCTACACCGTCCCGTGGCTGCGGCTGCTCGGCGCCCGTGTCGGCCGGCGCGCCGAGATCTCCACCGCGGCGCACATCGATCCCGACCTGCTCACCCTCGGCGACGGCAGCTTCGTCGCCGACATGGCCGGCGTCGGCGTCGCTACCTTCGCCGCCGGGCGCATGGCCTTCGAACCCACCGACATCGGCGAACGCGCCTTCGTGGGCAACGCGGCGCTCGTCCCGGCCGGGACACGGCTCGGCCCGGGCTCGCTCGTCGGCGTGGGCACGGTGCCACCCCCGGAGCGCGTGCCCGCCGGCAGCACCTGGCTGGGTTCACCGGCCCTGCGGCTGCCGGTGCGCCAGGACAGCGGGTCCTATCCGGAGGAGAAGACGTTCCGGCCCACCCGCAAAGCCGTACTCGGCCGCCTGGCCATCGAGTTCTTCCGCGCCACCCTGCCCATGTCGGTGCTCGCGGCCGCGGCCTTGCTGTACCTGCTCGCCCTGTCGGACACCGCCCGCCGCACCGGGCCGTGGGTGCCGCCGCTCGTGTCGCCGCTGTTCGCCGCCGGCGCGGTGCTGGCCGTCATCGGCTGCTGCGTGCTGGCGAAGTGGGTCGTCGCCGGACGGTACCGGCCGCGTGTGGAACCCCTGTGGAGCCTGTTCGTGCGCCGTACGGAGTTCGTCACCGGCCTCTTCGAAGCGGCGGCGGTACCCGCGGGCGTGGGCGCCCTGGTGGGGACGCCCTTCCTGCCGCCGGTGCTGCGCCGGCTCGGTGCCCGCATCGGACGGCGCACCTGGATCGGCACCACGTATCTCACCGAGTTCGACCTCGTCGAGGTGGGCGACGACGCCTCGATCGGCATGTTCGTCTCCCTCCAGACCCACCTGTTCGAGGACCGTGTGATGAAGATGTCCACGGTGACCGTCGGTCCCGCCGCGAGCGTCGGTACGCGGACCGTCGTGCTCTACGACACGCAGGTGGGCGCCGGTGTCCGGCTCGGTGCGCTGTCCCTGGTGATGAAGGGCGAGCGTCTGACGCCGGGCACGAGCTGGCACGGGCTGCCCGCCGAAGGAGACGACAGCGCACCCGCGGCCGGCCGGGCCACGGCGTACCCTCGGTGAGGCAGCTGTGAGGCAGCTGTGAGGCAGCCATGACACACCTGAGGCATTCCGGGGCCGCCGCCGGGCGCCGCCCCCTCGCTCTCGTCTACCGCGGCCCGGCCTCGTCGCCCGGCTGCCCCGAGGCGGTCGCCGGACTGCTCTCCTCCGGGCCGTGGAACCTGGACGTCCGCTTCACCGGCCCGGACGAGGCGCTTCCGCTCTCGGCCGAACTCCTCTCCCAGGCCCTGCTGTACGCCCAGCCCGGTGGCGGCACGCTCGACTCCGCCTACCGGCGACTGCGGCGGCGGCGCCGGGCGATCCGCGACTTCGTCCGCGACGGCGGGCGCTACCTGGGCTTCTGCCTCGGCGGCTACCTCGCCGGGGCCACACCGGGCTTCGGCCTGCTCCCCGGTGACACCGACCAGTACATCTCCTCCCCAGGGGCCACCATCCACGAGGAGAACGACACACTGATCACGGTGACCTGGCGAGGCCGGCCCCGCACGGTGTTCTTCCAGGACGGCCCCCTCTTCGTCCTCGACGAGCACGCCGACGCCATGGTCCTCGCCACCTACGACAATGGCGCCCCCGCCGCCCTCGTGACCCGCTTCGGCAGCGGGCGGGTCGCGGTCACCGGTCCCCACCCCGAGGCCACGACCGACTGGTACACCGACCACGGCCTGCCGGTGCACCACACCCTGGACCTGGCCATGGACCTGGTGGAATCGGTGATGGAGAGCTGACCCCACCGCCGTGCCGCACACAATCCCCGGCTCCCTCCCGGGAAACGGCCGCTCCGCTCCGGAGCTATCGTTGATTCCGAGAGGCTGCCATGCGGACGCTGATCATCGAGGACGAGCACGCACTCGCCGAGGCGATCGCCGACGGACTTGCCACCGAGGGCTTCGTCTCGGACGTGGCACACGACGGCCCGGACGGGCTGTGGCGGGCCCTCCACGAGCCGTACGACGTCATCGTGCTCGACATCATGCTGCCGGGCCTGTCCGGGTACGAGGTCCTCAAGCGCCTGCGGGCGGCCAGAGCCTGGACACCGGTGCTGATGCTCACCGCGAAGGACGGGGAGTACGACGAGGCCGACGCCCTCGACCTCGGCGCCGACGACTACCTGAGCAAGCCCTTCTCCTACGTCGTGCTCGTTGCCCACCTCCGGGCCCTTCTGCGGCGAGGAGCACCCGCACGCCCCGCCGTCCTCACCGCCGGAGACCTCGCACTCGACCCCGCGCGCCGCCGCTGCCGCCGTGGACACCGCGAAATCGACCTGACCGCACGGGAGTTCACCCTTCTGGAATATCTGCTCAGGCACCCCGACGAGGTGATCAGCAAGACGGACATCCTCACCCATGTATGGGACGAGCACTTCGACGGCGACACCAACGTCGTCGAGGTCTACGTCGGCTACCTCCGCCGCAAGATCGACGCCCCCTTCGGCCGCCGGACCATTGAGACCGTCCGCGGTGCCGGTTACCGGCTGCGCGGCGGTGCGGGGTGACCGATGACCGCGAGCATCCGGTACTGGTGGGCCCGCCGATCGCTGCGGCTGCGCCTGACCGCCGCCGCGGCCGCGGTCATCGCCGCCGGGTTGGTCGGAGCCGCCGTGCTGCTCGTCGTCTGGCTGCACGCCAGCCTGATCAGCGGACTCGACCAGACCGCCCTGCAACGAGCCCAGGTCGTGGCGGCGGACGAGGACACCAACCAGATCAGGGCGGAAGTGCTGCCCACCACCGGCCACGGGGGAGTCGCCGTACAGGTGATCGGGGGCAAGGGGAAAGTGCTGGCCAGCTCCGCCAACCTGCGCGGCCGGCCGCCCGCTTTCACCTTCCCGGCGAGCCGGTCCGACACCCCGCACGCCCACACCGTCGACGACATTCCCGTAGGGACGGGCGGGACATGGCGCGCCGTCGGCATCCCCGCGGGCACCGACCGTGACCCGGTGACCGTCTACGTGGCCGTACCCACCGAGAGCGTCGACCACGGACTGGCCCAGCTCACCGTCGGTCTGGCCACCGGAGTTCCGGCGGTCGTCGCCGCCCTCACCGGAGTCGTGTGGCTGCTCACCGGGCGCGCGCTGCGCCCCGTGGACGGCATGCGCGCCCAGACCACGGAGATCACCGCCTCCGACCTGAGCCGCCGCCTCGACGTGCCGCCCGCCGACGACGCGCTCGGCCGGCTGGCCACGACCCTCAACGACCTGCTGGCCCGTCTGGACACATCGACCGGGCGGCAGCGGCGGTTCGTCGCGGACGCGGCTCACGAACTGCGCAACCCCCTGAGCACCCTGCACACCCGCCTGTCCGTCGCGGCCCACCACCCCGGCCTGGCCGACGGGCAGTCCCTCGCCACCGGACTCCTGCCGCAGACCGAACGGCTCACGCGGCTCGTCGACGACCTGCTCCAGCTCGCGCGGCTCGACGCCCGCCCGCGGCTGCGGGCCCGTCCCGTCGACCTGGATGAAATCGTCTTCACCGAAGTGCGCGAAGCCCGTCGGCGCACCCGGCTCGTCATCGACCAGCACGCCGTCGGCGCGGCACGGGTGGCGGGCGACGAGGACGCCCTCGCCCGTGTCGTACGCAACCTGCTGGACAACGCGCTGCGCCATGCCGGCACCCGGATCGACGTCAGCCTCCGCACACTCGGCGACACCGCACAGCTGACCGTCGCCGACGACGGGCCGGGCATCCCCGAGGCCGACCGTGAGCGCGTCTTCGGGCGCTTCACCCGGCTCGACGACGCCCGGGCCCGGGACACCGGCGGCAGCGGTCTCGGCCTCGCCATCGTCCGCGACACCGTCACGGCCCACCACGGCAGCACCCGCATCGAGGACAACCGCCCTGGCGCCCGGCTGGTCGTCCTGCTGCCGACGGCGGGACAGGGCCCGTGAGGAAGGAAGCAAGGCGACAGCCGGACATCTCTGCGGTCCCTCAGGCGGTCGTGGCACGCAGCGAGAGGTACTGGAGCACACCGAAACCGGCGACGGTCATGGCCTGCATGGGGATCCAGACGGCACCCGCGGTCGTCGGCGAGAACCAGGCGAGCATCGCGACGATGCTGAGCACGGCCCACAGCACATTCGCGTCGATGACCGCCTTCACCGCGACGGCCGACGGCTGCTTCCGCGTGGCGAGGTAGCCGACCCCCGCTGCGTACAGCACCAGGAAGATGCCGAGCTCGAACAGCAGACCCGATCCGATGCCGAGCAGGTTGCCGACCGGCTTCGAGTCGATCACGTAGACCAGTCCGTTGACGCCGGTGACGACGGCGTCGAGCGCGAGGAAGCGGCGCAGCATGGTCTGCGGGCGGTCGGTGCGGGAGAGGGTGCCGAGCAGGGTGGTGGCGGACATGCCGATCAGCCTCCGTCGAGGTCGAAAACGCTGGTCAAGGGGGCCGTGGCCGGTGTGGAGCGGGCCGCCCAGGCCCCGGTGACTCCCACCTTGACCGGTTCCGCACGGAAGATCGATTACCGCTGAGGTAATGAGGCAGGCCGGCTGGTAGCAGGACCCGGCGGACGAGACCCTCGTCCGCCACCCTGACGTCTCCGTCCGTCGTCCGATCCGACGGCCTCAGCCACCCGCATCGAACCCGAGCCGCTCGCAAGGGCGTTGAGGGCATGGCCGTGGCCGACGGTACGGAAGCGTCGGATTCCGGCGGTTCAGCGCCCCGCCGTGAGGGACTGCCGGCCGACGGGGAAGTCGAAGTAGGTGTCCGGGTAGGGCTCGGGCTTGTAGGTGTAGTGCCACCACTCCTCGGCGAGGTTCACGAACCCCAGGTTCTCCAGCGTGCTCTTCAAGAGCATCCGGTTGGCGCGCTGTTGCCCCTGGATCCTGGGGTCGAGCGTGTGGGCGAGGGTGTCGAAGCAGTCGAAGCCGGTGCCCATGTCCAGGGAGTTGTCCGGGAAGCGTTCGGCCTGGGGCGCGTAGCAGGGGACCAGCGGCTTGTGGGGGACGTAGGGGCGGGTAGGGCCGACCGGGAGCCTGACGATGGTCAGGTCCATCGTCGAGCCGCGACTGTGGCCGGACTTCGCGGCGATGTAGCCGTCCTCGAACAACCGGGTCTTGTCGACCTGAGGGTAGAACTCGCCCTTCATGGCATGGTCGTCGAGGTCCTGGGCCCAGCGGACGAAGTGGTCGACGGCGCGCTGGGGCCGGTAGCAGTCGTAGACCTTGAGGCTGTAGCCCTTTCGCAGCAGCTGCTGCTGGGCCGTGTGAAGTGCCTGGGCGGCGGGGCGGGTGAGGATGCAGAGCGGCTGTCGGTAGCCGTCGATGCGCTGACCGACGAAGTTGTGGGGGGTGAAGTAGCGGATCTCCTGGATGATCGTCGGATCCACGGTGCTCAGCGCGACGAAGTCCTCGGGCGCCTTGGGCTCGGGGGCCGCCCGGGCGGTGGCAGGGGCGGCGGTCACGGTGAGCAGGGCGGCAGCGGCGGCGAGCAAGCCACGTGCGGCGCGAATCAGACGTGTCATGCCCCCTTCATCTATCAGGGGCGGGGGCCATGGGGGAAGCGATCGCACACGAGGTTCGTCCGGAAGCCTGCCCGGAGGATACGCCGTCCGGCGCGGGCGGTGCGGTGGAACGCCGTGTCAGTGGTCGTGTCAGGGGCGTGACAGGTGGGTGTCAGGCCCGGCGGGGACGGTGGGGGCATGAACAATTCGGCGATCGCGGTTTCAGGGCTGCGGAAGGCTTATGGCGACAAAGTCGTGCTGGACGGCATCGACTTCGATGTCGCCGCAGGATCGGTGTTTTCCCTGCTCGGCCCGAACGGGGCGGGCAAGACGACGACGGTGAACGTCCTGGCGACGTTGATGCAAGCCGACGCCGGGACGGTGCGCGTCGCCGGGCACGACGTGGTGACCGCGACCAAGGAGGTGCGCGCGGTCATCGGCGTGACCGGTCAGTTCGCAGCGGTGGACGAACTGCTGTCGGGCCGAGAGAACCTTCAGATGATGGCGGACCTGAAGCGGGTGCGCTCCGGTGACCGCGTGGTCGCGGGGCTGCTGGAACGGTTCGATCTGATGGAGTCGGCGGACAAGCCGGCGTCGACCTACTCCGGCGGTATGCGCCGGAAGCTGGACCTGGCGATGACGCTGGTCGGCAACCCGCGGATCATCTTCCTGGACGAGCCGACGACGGGTCTCGACCCGCGCAGCCGGCGCACGATGTGGGGGATCGTCCGCGAGTTGGTGGCCGACGGCACCACCATCTTCCTCACCACCCAGTACCTCGAGGAAGCCGACCAGCTCGCCGACCGGATCGCGGTGCTCGACCAGGGCCACCTGGTCGCCCAGGGCACCCCCGAGGAGCTCAAGCGCCAGGCCCCCGGGAGCCACGTCCGGCTCCGGTTCACCGACCTCTACGAACTCGGCGCGGCGGCACGGGTCCTGACCGGCTCCACACGGGACGACCAGGAACTGACCCTGCGCGTTCCCAGCGACGGCGGGTCCAAGTCGCTGCGGGCCCTGCTGGACAAGCTCGACGAACACACCATCAACGCAGCGGAGTTCTCGGTGCACACGCCGGACCTCGATGACGTATTCCTCGCCCTGACCGGGCGCACGCGCACGAGCACGGAGGCGATCGCGAAATGAGCAGTGTCTCGACGTCGTTCGGCGACGCGGCGATCATGCTGCGCCGCAACTTCAAGCACACGGCCCGGAATCCGGTCACGGTGTTCCAGGCGGTCCTGTTTCCCATCGTGATGATGCTCATGTTCGTCTACGTGTTCGGTGGCGCCTTCAAGGTCGAGGGAAAATACGTCGATTACGCGGTGCCGGGCCTGATGGTGATGGCCATCACCTACGGGTTGGGGCCGACCGCGGCGGCCGTGAACGGCGACATGACGAAGGGCATCATCAACCGGTTCAAGGCCATGGACGTCTCTCACGGCGCCGTGCTGGCCGGTCACGTCGTCTCCACGACGGTGCGCAGTCTGATCGCCGACGCGGCCATCATCGGCGTCGGCTTCGCGATGGGATTCCGTCCCCATGCGAGCTTCCTCCAGTGGCTCGCCGCGATCGGCATCATGCTGCTGCTCGCCTTCGCGACCAGCTGGCTCACGGTCGCCATGGGCCTGGGCGCGAAGACCGCGGAGTCGGCGGGTCTGGCCACCGTGCCGCTGATCATGCTGCCGTTCCTGAGCAGCGCGTTCGTGCCCGCCGACACGATGGGGACCGGCGTGCGGCAGTTCGCGGAGTACCAGCCCTTCACCCCGATCATCGAGACGCTGCGCGGGCTGCTGGCGGGCAACCCGTCGAGCGGCGACGCGATCGCGGCCCTCGCCTGGTGCGTCGGGCTCGCCCTCCTCGGATACGTGTGGGCGGTCTCCGCGTTCAGGAAGCGAGCGTGACCTCGACCAGCTGAGACCAGCCGGTCCGCGTCCCCTCCCGAGCCGCCTCGGCGAACTTCGCGTCACCGAGGCGGTTCCGCGCGGCCTGCTCGATCCGGGCGGTGTCCGGCTGAGAGCGGTCCTCGAGCCCGCGCACGCCGAGGCTCGCCCCGAGCAGCCGCGCGGCCTGCTCGTGCTCACCGCGACGCAGGGCCAGGTCCGCGACCCCGACGAGCACCTGCGCGAGCAGCGGCGCGTACCCCGCCTCGGCCGCCGCCTCACAGGCCGCCGCGCGGTGCGCGCGGGCCTCGCCGAGGTCGTCGGCGAGGTAGCCGAGCAGGTCGTGCGTCCCCGCGCGGATGTTCGCCCTTTCCGCTTCGTCGCCCAGCATGGCCGTCGCGACGCCGAGTTGCCCGCGCGCCTCCGCGGCGTCGCCGCCCCACCGGGCGAGTGCCGCCCTCGCGAGGGCCAGCTCGGCCAGCGCGTCCGGCCAGGTGACCCGCTCCGCGCACCGCTCGGCCTCGGCGATGGCGGCCGCACCGGCGGCCTCGTCGCCCAGCAGCCAGTACAGCTGCGCCTGCCGCGACCGCATGCGGATGACGTCCTCGACGGCGCCGACCTCGGTGACGACCGCGATCGCCTGCTCGTAGTGCTCGCACGCACCGGCGAACCCGCCGCGCACGGCGGTCCGCTCCGCCAGCTCGGTCAGGGCGAGCGAGATCCCGAACCGCTCGCCGAGCGCCCGGAACTCGGCGAGCGCCGTCTCCAGGTACGCGTCCGCGTTTCCCGTGTCCTGACCGAGCACGATCCGCATCTTGCCCAGGTGCCACCGGGCCAGCGCGCGCACCCAGGGGTCCTCGTCGTCCAGCAGTGGTTCGAACGCGGACAGGGACGCGTCGGGCGCCCGCAGTATGCGCTCCAACGCGTCGACAAGCCCCATGTGCGGATGGCGGCGCCCGCCGATCCGGCTGAGCCGGTGCGCCTCGTGGATCCACTCCGCCGCCTGGCGCTCGTCGTTGCGCCCGGAGGTCACGAACAGCACGATCAGCGCGTACACCGTGGCCCGCACCTCGTCGGACACCTCACCGGGCGTCCTGGCGGCCGCGGTGATCAGCTCGATGCCCTCGGTCCTGTGCCCGCCGAGCCACCAGTACCAGCCGGCGCCCGCCGCCAGCCGCATCGCCGACTGCGCCTCGCCCGCCGCGAGCGCACCGCGCATCGCGGCACCGATGTTGTCGTGCTCGGCCCGGAGCGTGGCGAGCCACTCCAGTTGCTCGGCGCGGCGCAGGTGCGGCTCCGCGGTCTCGGTGAGCTCGGTGAAGTAGGCCAGGTGTGCGTGGCGCGCCCGGTCCGATTCCCCCGCGTCCGCGAGCCGGTGCCCGGCGTACTCCTTGATCGTGCCCAGCATGCGGTAGCGCGGGGCGCTGTCGCCCTCGGTGAGCAGCAACGACTTCTCGGTCAGCGCGGTGAGCAGATCGAGCACCTGCTCCCGCTCGACCGCGTCGCCCGCGCAGACCCGTTCGGCCGCCTCCAGACTCGCCCCGCCGGCGAACACCGAAAGCCTGCGCAGGACCATCCGCTCGGGCTCGGTGAGCAGCTCCCAGCTCCAGTCGACCACCGCGCGCAGCGTCTTGTGCCGCGGCAACGCGGTGCGGCTGCCGCTGGTCAGCAGGCGGAACCGGTCGTCGAGCCGGTTGGCCAACTGTCCGATGGACATGGTGCGCAACCGGGCCGCGGCCAGTTCGATCGCCAGGGGCATCCCGTCCAGCGCCCGGCAGACGCGCACCGCCGTTGCCAGCGTGGGGGCGTCGACCGCGAGATTCCGGCGCACCGCCCCGGCCCGGTCCCGCAGCAGCTGGACGGCGGGCGAGGACTCGATCCGACCCGGGTCCGCGTCCCCCTCCGGCAGGGCCAGCGGCTCGACCAGCCACAGCGCCTCCCCGGTGATGCCGAGCGGTTCCCGGCTCGTCGCCAGGATCCGCAGCCGCCGGCACTCGCCGAGCACCCGGTGGGCGAACACCGCCGCCGACTCGATCACGTGCTCGCAGTTGTCCAGGATCAGCAGCGCCTCCCGCTCGCGGACGGCGGCGATGAGCCGGTCCGTCAGCTCCGCGTTCGGGGCCCCGCCGAGCAGGGCGTCCCGCAGGCCCAGCCCGGCGAGCGCCGACTGCGCCACGTCACCGTCCGCCCCGATGGCGGCCAGCTCCACCAGCCAGGCCCCGTCCGGCAGGTCGCCGAGCAGCGTGCGCGCGGTCTCCGTGGCCAGCCTCGTCTTCCCCGAGCCACCCGGCCCGATCACGGTGGTGAGCCGGTGCCCGGCTATCAGCTCACGCACCGCCGCGACATCGGCGCCCCTCCCGACGAAGGTGGTCAGCTCGGCGCGCAGGTTGGTCTTGCCGCTCCGCTCTCTATGCCCCAATTCGCCCCGCAACAGTGCGACATGCAACGCGGACAGCTCCGGCGAGGGGTCGACCCCCAGCGTGTCGGCCAAGGCCTCCCTCGCGCGCTGGTACACCAGCAGCGCCTCGCTGTCGCGTCCGGCCGCGACGAGGGCGCGCATCAGCGCGGCGACGAGCCGTTCCCGCACCGGGTGCGCGGCCACCAGGTCGGTCAGCTCCGTGATCATCTCCACACCGCGCCCGAGGGTGACCTCCGCGTCGACCCGCTCCTCGGTGGCGGTCAGGCGCAACCCGTCGAGCCGTACGACCGCGGCGTCGAACGCGGCGCTGTCCTGAAGACCGACGTCCTGCAGGGCCGCACCGCGCCACAGCTCGAGGGCCTGGCGCAGCGGCCGCACCCGCCGGGAGGCGTCCTCGGCGCGTCCCTGGCCCGCGCCGACGAGGCGTTCGAACCGTACGGCGTCGACGGCGTCGGGCTCCACCGTCAACCGGTAGCCGTCCGTCAGGCCCTCGACCACCCCGTCCGGCAGCACCTTCCGCAACCGGGAAACCAAGCGCTGCAGGGCGTTCGTCGCATCGGCGGGCGGGTGCTCACCCCAGATCCAGTCGATGAGCGACGCCTTCGGGACCACGTGACCCGGCTTGAGCGCGAGGGCGACCAGCAGTCCGCGCAACCGCGCACCCGGCACGTCGACCAAGAGGCCGTCGTCCGTGCGAACCTCCAATGGACCCAGCATCCCGATCTGCACCCGCTGATTTTGCCATGGGCGTTCGGCGGGCATCTCCGGGCCGCCAACGCCTCACAGAGGGACGGCCGAGCACCGCATTCGAGGCCGGACCTAGGCCTTCCGGGCCAGCCCGGCGGCGATGAGGCGCTCCCAGACGGTGAGTTCCCGTTGGCCGCTGCCGTTCCACGGGCCTTCGGTCACGTCGGGACGCCACAGGGGTGCGGGGACGATCCCGGGGTCGAGGATCTCCAGGCCGTCCAGCAGGGATTCGATCTCCTCGTCGGTGCGCCACCGGCCGCGGCCGAAGGTCTGCTGGAGGACTCCCTCGGCCTCCGCTGTCTCCGGGTTGTTGCCGGAACGGAAGTGGCTGACGAAGAAGTAGCTCCCCGAGGGCACCTGGTCGCGCCAGTAGCGGACGATTCCAGCCGGGTCCTCCTCGTCGTTGACGTGGTGGAGGATGGCGCTGAACACGACGGCGACGGGACGATCGAAGTCGATCAGCTCCAGGGTGTGCGGGTGGGTACGGACGTCTTCGGGGTTCCGTACGTCGACCGGGACGACGCGGGTCCGGTCGTTCTCCTCCAGCAGCGCCCGACCGTGGACCAGCACTTGGGGGTCGGTGTCGACGTACACGACCCGGGACTCCGGAGCGTGGCGTTGCGCGACCTGGTGGACGTTGTCGGCGGTCGGAAGACCACTGCCCAGGTCGATGAACTGCCGTACGCCGGTGGTCGTCACGATCTCCCCGACCGCCCGGGTCAGAGCCGCGCGGTTGGCGAAGGCGATGGCCACCGAGCCAGGAAGGTCACGTTTGAACACGTCGCCGATCTCCCGGTCCACGGCGTAGTTGTCCTTGCCGCCGAGGAGGTAGTCGTAGACGCGGGCGATGCTGGGCTTGGTGGAGTCGATGGAGGCGCCTTCATCCGTCATGGCGAGCATCCTGCCCGCGACGTCGCCAGCAAACCATCACTTTCGGTCGGCCCACAGCCAATCGGCTCGACCTCAGTGCGGCGAACGTCCGGTCCTCGTCATACGACAGCACCACTTACGACCGCACCACTACCGCATCGCCAACAGCTGAGAGGGCTGTCAGTGGGCGGGGGCACACTGACGGCATGAGCGCCTCTTCGTTCACCTCAGCCGATGCGTCCGATGTCTATGCCTGGGTGGAGTCGATGGGCGGCCCATTGATCGTCATCCCCGTCTCCGCGCTGGCTGCATGGCGCGGGTGCACGCAGACCGGGGCCGTCGTGGGGGACTCCACCGATCCAGATGACTACGACCGCGCCTGCGCGGTGAACGAGTTGGCCGGCGTGATCGCCATCGGCGACAGCGGCGCGCAGGCACTGGTACTGGCTGACGAACCGGCCACCAGCTGCTATCTGCCCGAGTATCGGACCTTCCTGCGCTGGCTCGCCGCCGGCTCCGAGACTGGGCTGAAGGCCGCAGCCGAGGCTGTCCTTGCGGATCCCGCCACCGAGTGGGAGGAGTGCGGCACATGGAGGTCGGACGGCCCGGCCGTGCTCATGGACTCCGTCGAGGCGGGTACCGAATTGAGTGTCGAGTATCCGGGTGGCGGGATGCCCTCTCAGGCACCGGTCCCGCTGCCCGCCGGCCGTTGGAAGGTCCGTGCCGTCCACACCGAGGCGGATGAGGAGAACTGGGTCGGCTTGGTCCAGCTCCTCCCCATGGACGCCTGAACGGGCCGCGGCTCCAAACGAAGCGGTCACGTGTCGCGCGCGAGGTTGTGCAGATGGGCGAGTTCGCGCGGCGCGCTGGGGGCAGCGTGCGCGAGGGCCAGGACGGCCCCCGCCGTGACTCGCTCTGCTACAGCGTGCTCGCGGACGAGTGGCCATCCTTGTGTGACAAACTGCTCACCAGGGCCGCGGCCAAAGCCACCGTCTGATCGCGCAGTTGCCTGTCATGGGGCGAGGAGGACTCGCTCATTGCTCGGCGTCGTAGGTGAACTCGTCTAGCCAGAAAACGCGATCGCATAGCGCGTCGCCCTCTACATACACTGACGGGCATGGCATGCCGCATCAGTGAGTTGGTCATCAACGCCGCCGACCCCGAGCGGCTGGCCGCATTCTGGAGCGAGGTCCTCGGCTACGTCGAACTCGGCCGGGAAGACGACGGAAGCATCGAGATCGGGCCGCCCGACGTCGGCTTCGGCGGCCCGCAGCCCACCCTCGTCCTCAGCCCCAGCAGCAACGCGCGGACCGGGAAGCTGCCACTGCACATCGACGTCAACCCCACCGACCGCGACCAGGACGCCGAGCTGGAGCGGCTGCTCACTCTCGGCGCCAGGCCCGTCGACGTCGGCCAGACCGGCGCCGAGAACTGGCACGTCCTGGCCGACCCGGAGGGCAACGAATTCTGCCTCCTGCACACTAGGCTCCAGCCCCTCTGACCACGTGCGTGCTGGCGCCGAGCCGCTGGGACGTTCGAGTGAGGCCGGGGGATTGCCCGTCGGTGTCAGTGCCCGAGCTTGCGCTTGAGTTCCGCCTTGCTCATCGACGGGCCGCAGCGCATGTTGAGGCGGCGCGCCTACGCGTAGGGCTGGTCGTAGGTGGGGCTGTTGGCACCAGAGCGACGAGTCCCAGTACTCCGAGGTCCCTGACTACCTCGCCGCGACCGGAGCGCTGATTCGGGCTCGCCCTCGGGGACGCCCTCGGCTTCCCGACCGAGTTCAACGACGTGCCCTCGATCCTCGCCAAGTGCGGTCCCTGGCGGGAGATGGAGCTGCCGAAGCGCGCGTTCGTCTCCGACGACACGCAGATGACCCTCGCCCTCGGACACGCGCTCAGGACCGCCGTGGACCGCGGCCTGCTCACCCCGAAGCGGCTGGAGCGGCCGCTGCGCGAGGAGTTCGTCGACTGGTACCAGTCGCCGGAGAACAACCGGGCCCCCGGGCAGGACCTGTATGACCGCCTGCCATCGGCTGAAGGTGGACGGACGGGCCTGGCAGGAGGCCAGCCAGATCGGCTCCAAGGGCTGTGGCGCCAACATGCGCGTGGCCCCCATAGGGCTCGCGCCCGGGCTCAGCGACGAACAGCGCGCCGGTGCCGCCCAGTTGCAGTCCGCGCTCACCCACGGCCACCCGACGGCCCTGGCAGCCTCGGACCTCACCGCCCGCGCAGTGCACCTGCTCGCCCAGGGCGCCGACCCCGTGGGACTCGTTGGCCGACCGCGGTCGTACTCCTACGACAACCGCACCCGCTACGACCACGCCTGGCTCGGTGACCTGTGGACCCGCTCCCAGGATCCGGCCCCCGAGCACTTCATCGCGCGCGGCTGGGACGAGTGCCTGGAGATCCTCGACCGGCTCCAGGAGGCCGTGCGTACCGTCTCACCGGAGACCGACCCGTGCCTGGCCATCGGTGCGGGCTGGATCGCCGAAGAGGCCTTCGCCACTGGCCTGTTGTGCTTCCTACTCCTCCCCGACGAGCCTGTCACCGCCCTGCGCCGAGCCGCCTGCTCCTCCGGCGACTCGGACTCGATCGCCTGCCTCACCGGCGCCTTCGCGGGCGCCTGGTTGGGCGGGGACGCCTGGCCCGCTCAGTGGGCCGCCCGGATCGAGTACCGGGCCGAGCTGCTGGCTCTGGGAGAACTCCGGGACGCCTAGGGAGGGGCGTCAGGAAGTCGCGCAGCAAGACAGCCCCGGGCGAGCCGTCGCCGATCCACGGCGGCCACGAAGGTACGCACAGCATCGAGGTCCCCACCGGCATGCAATAGGTACAACGAATGGTTGTGGTCTCCCCGCCAATCGGTTGTTTGATCTCGCCGTCCGCTACTCGCTTTGATGCCGATGGTCAGCGTGTGGTTGTTCAGATCGGCGAGAGGCGCTTCAGGTATGGCAGGTAGGCGGGGGCTGGGGCGGCGGTTCGGGTGGTTGTGGGCGGCGTACACGGTCAGCTCGTACGGCACCGGGCTCGGGTTCGGTGCGTTTCCCTTGATCGCGGTACTCGTGCTGCACTCCGGTCCGACCCAGGTGGCGGCGCTGTCTGCCGCGGGGCGGGCCGTGGGGGCGGTGTTGGCGGTGCCGCTCGGTCCGTGGGTGGAGTTCCGCCGTAAGCGGCCCGTCATGATCGCGATGGACGTGATCCGGTTCTCGGCTCTGATGAGCGTCCCTGCGGCGTTCGCGCTCGGCCGGCTCAGCTTCGCCCAGCTCCTCGTGGTCTCCGTCGTCGTCGGCGCGGCCAACATCGCCTTCACCGCGGCCAGCGGTGCGTATCTGAAGGCGCTCCTGCCACCGGAGGACCTGCTCGTCGCGAACAGCCGGTTCGAGTCCACGACGTGGACCGCGACCATGGTCGGACCACCGCTCGGCGGCGCCGCGATCGGGCTGTTCGGCCCGGTGACGACCGTGATGGCCGATGCGGTCAGCTACCTGCTCTCCGCGCTGGGCATCCGCGCCATCGGAGGGACGGAACCGCGCCCCACGCGGACCGGTGCACCGCGGCTGCGAGCCGGCGATCTGCTCGAAGGATGGCGTCATATCCTTGCCCACCCCGCGCTGCGCCCGCTGTTCTTCAACACGATCGCGGTCAACGGCCTGATCATGGCCTCGGAACCGCTGCTCGCCGTACTTCTCCTGGGCCGCCTCGGATTCGCACCCTGGCAGTACGGTCTGGTGTTCGCGGTCCCTTGTGTCGGTGGCCTCGTCGGCTCACGCCTGGCGCGCCGACTCGTGGCGCGGTCCGGGCAGCGCAGGGTGATGCTGACCTTCGGGGTACTGCGTGCGTGCTGGCCTGTCGGATTGGCGTTCGTCCAACCCGGCGTCTCCGGGATGGTGCTCGTCATGGCCGTTCAACTCGGCCTTGTGACCTGTTGCGGGGTGTTCAACCCGGTGCTGGCCACCTACCGGCTCCACCACACCGACCCGGACCGGGTCGCCCGCACCCTGGCCGCGTGGTCGGTCAGCAGCAGCGCCGCCATCGCGGTCCTGACCGCCGTGTGGGGTCTGCTTGCCGCCGTCACCAGCCCCCGCATCGCGATCGCCGCCGCCGGAGTGCTCCTCCTGGCGACTCCGCTGCTGCTCCCGCGCCGTGAGAACGCGCCCCAGAGCAGAGGGAAACAGGCTACGAGCCTCACTTGACAGTCCGCTGGGCCGGCATGTGTCAGGCTCGTTGCAGTTGATCAAGCTCATGATGGACGGCAGGATGCCCGGGATCCCCGACCTGTCCACCGCCGTGGTCGAAGTCCGTGACGTCGCCGACCTGCACGTGTGCGCCATGACCGCGCCCGAGGCCGCCGGACAGGGGTTCATCGCCGCGGCCGGCGACACCGTGTCCATCGCCTACATCGCCGCCATGCTGCGCTCACGCCTGGGCGAAAAGGCGAGTCGGGTACCCGAGCGGCGCCTGCCCAGGCTCGTCGTGCGGGCGGGCGGCCTCGTCGTCCCGGCGCTGGGCGAGGTGAGCGGCAACCTCTGTGTCGTAGGCAACGCCGACGCCGGCCGGGCCCGCCACCGGCTGGGCTGGGCTCCGCGCTCCGCCGAGGACGCCGTCACCCGCCGGCGGACAGAGCCTGCTCGACCTCGGCCTGTTTCCGGCCGTTGCTGACCAGGCGTCAAAACGCTATGGGCGACCGGAGTAGGGATGCTCAGGCGTCGACTTGGAGCCGGAAATGGAGGTCGGTGGCGTTGGCGTGAGCAGGTTTGCCGTGCGGATCGGTGACCGCGGTCACGGCCAGGCCGGCGGTCGTAGCCAGTTCCTCGAACTCATCGCGGGAATACCAGTGCAAGACCCAGGGGCGCTCCACAACGCTGCTGTCGGAGCCGTGGTGGCGTTCGTAGCGCAGAAGCGTCGTCTGCGTCCGAGCTGTCTCATCACGTTGCTCGGCGACGACGGACACCCGAAGCTCGGCACCGTCGGGTGCGGCGGCCGTGCGCACGCGGCCGATCTGTTCGGCCGGGGTCGGTACGGGGGTGAACAGGGGCACCAGCGCGGCGCCGTCGTCCGCCAGGTGAGCGCGGATGCCGCGCAGGGCGGCCAGAGCGGTGGCGTCGTCCGGGAGCAGGGTGAAGGTCGGCCCGGCGAGGAAGATCGCCCGATAGCGGCGGGCCAGGTTCAGGGCCTCCATGCGCTGGTGAAACACGGTGGTGAGGAGGCCTTGTTCGTCCGCCCGGCGCCGGAGGCGCTCCAGCATGTCCGCGGAGGAGTCGACGCCCTCGACCTCCAGGCCGCGTCGGCGCAGTTCCAGTAGGGGATCACCGTCCCCGCATCCCAACTCCAATGCGGGCACGCCGACTTGTCGAAGGAAGGCGGCGTACGGCTCAGGGTCCTGGGAGACGGACCTCAGCGGTCTGTAGAGCTCCGCGACGATGCCGGAGTAGAAGTCAGCTGGATCCACGCCCGCCACCCTACGCACACCCATCCCGCGGGCTCACTCGAATATGCGGCATCCCTCGGTCAAGCCCGCGTCCGATCCCGACTGCCAGCAGGTGCCCTGCGCTCGTGCCGCGGGGCATACATGGGCGACGGCGCCCTGTCAGTGGTCTGGTGCATGATCGGCAGATCAGTCCTGGACCGGAGGGCCCTCCAGGCAAGGCGTGTCTCCGCGGGCAGGACCTGATGTCTCTCAGGCCCGGCCTCCTGTTCGAACCAGCGCACTGCGAGACGGCCGGCTTCGAAGACCTCGCCCTCGCCGTCCCGAAGGCGGCGCGAGCAAAGGAACTGCACGACGGCCGAGTGTCCGATACCGGACCTGGGGGCGACTGCCTTGTCCACCAGCACATCCTCAGGTGCCCGGGCCCCGTCCGGTAGGAGCAGGAACGAACGCTTGCCGTCCACCGCAGCTCAGGGCCTCCCCGAGCGAGGGATGCAGGTGGACCTGGTGAAGGCCCTTCGGGCCGGTGTGACTGCACAGCCAGCCGGATCGCGGCAGGGCTTCGCGGATGCTCTGCCCGATGCGCTGCTCGTCCCCGGGCAGCGACCACACATCGGTCGTTTTCGTGCGGGAGCCAGGAAATGCCACGGACGCAGCATGGCAGAGGGCAGCGACATTCCGAGACGCGAGTCGGCAGACGGATGGCACACTCCTGCCTGTCATGAAGAGATCCTCAATGAAGAACCGCCTCAGACCCCTGCTGCTGACGGCCGTGAGCCTGACCGTGGCTGTCGCCGCGAGCGCGTGCGGCCCGGCCGACGAGGGAGCCGCGTCGGCGAAGCCCACGGCCGCCGGTGCGGAGCCGTCGATCGGGAGGCCCACGACCCCGCAGGCATCAGCGAGTTCGCCGACGCGTTCCCGGGCGACCGCATCGCCGAGTCCCACCCCGGCCCGCACCACGTCCACGCCCGCGCCCACACCGAAGCAAGCCATCGTCAAGAACACGGCCGCACCCCGCACTCGCGCCGCCTGGCCCCGTGTCACGGTCGCCCGGCTGACGTTCGAGATACCCCCGGGCTGGACGCTGACGACGTACGGCAGCGACGCCTGCGTGCAGCCCGTGCACCGGGCCGGGCTGCCCACGATGTTCGGCTGCGCCGGCATCGCCATCAAGTCCGGCTCCATCGCCGGGAACGAACTACAGTCCTACGAGGCCGGCCAGACCGGTGGCTGGTACGCGGCCACCGACGTCCAGCCCTGCCCGGTTCGCCCGACCCTTGCGGACGGTTCCTTCAACGGCATCACCAGCGGCACGTCGTCGCCGCCGGTCGAGTCGGGCTTGCGTCCGGTGGGCAGCCGCAAGGCGGCCTACGACCGCTGGACGGCCGCCTGCGCGAGCGGCTACCGCTTCTCACCCCAGGCGTGGCACCTGCCTGTCTCCCGGGTGCTGTTCCTGGACTACACGGGGCACGCGGAGACAGCCCGGGTGCTGGAGTCGGTCCGGTTCCCCGGCTGATTACCACCTCGGGCACCGTTGACAGTGGCGCAGGAGATGCGGATCCACCTGATGCAGGCCGATGTCGCACGCCTGGCACACCGAGCGAGCGGCGAACCTCGGCGAGGGCGCCGTCTGGACTCAGCTGACAGCCAGCGGTGTGTCATGGGAGGCAGGCCCGGCCCAACGCAGCGCTGCTGCCCTGGAGATGAGAACGCAGCGAGGCGGCCGGCCGGGCTTGCAGTGGACCTTGCGTATGACTGGAAGTACGGCACGTCAGCGGCCGAAATTCGGCGTCCTTCGCGTCACGTAGGCGCGATGATCTGACTGTCCACCCGTCAACAAGCCGACCGGAGCCGTGTGATGGCCTCAGAAGCCGATGAGTCGCCGCCGTTGAGGCAGGCCACCACCACAGGAACTGCCTCCACCCGCACGGAAACGCTCGCCGGCACGTGCATGGTGGCTCTGGTGATCTGCGCGGTCTTGCCGATCAGTACGGAGGCTCCCGGACGGACGATGATCGTCGGCGCAGTCGCAGGCGTACTGATCGTCACCGCCTGCTTTCTGCGCTCGCCGGCGGTGATCCGCGCGGCTGTGTTCATCGGCCCGCTCTTCGGGTGCTTCGCTACGGGGATCCTCTCCGGCTGGCCTCCCGCAGTCACCACAGTCCTGGCATGCGTACTCCCTCTGGGATGCCTGCTGCTGGTCGGCCGCAGGCCTGCTCTGCGCCCGGCAACTCCGTGGCTGACGCGCGGATCACTGACGCCCGAGGCTCCCTGGCTGGGGCTGGCCACCGTACTGTTCAGCGCAGCGGCACTCACGGCATGGGCACTCGCCGTGCGGCCCGAACCGGGCGCGTACCTACAGGAGTTGCGGCGCCTCCCGCTCGGGCTCGCGATTCTGGGCATCGTAGCCTTTGCCCTGGTCAACCCCGTGTGGGAGGAGATGCTCTTCCGGGGAGTGCTGCTGACCGAACTCGCCGCGGTCTGGGGCACCAGGCCCGCTGTCGTGCTGCAAGCCGTGCTGTTCGGAGCCGCGCACTCCGCGGGCTTCCCCTCCGGCATCATCGGCATGATCATGGCGGGAACCTGGGGCCTCGTCCTGGGCATCATGCGCGTGCGCAGCGGCGGCATCCTGATCACATACCTGGTGCACGTAACCGCCAACGCGGTGATCGGGATCCTGGCCGTGCTCATCCTGCACTGACCTGTGCCTGCACGGCCAACGGCTTGACTTGGGCCATGTCCTGCCCGGTGCCGGCTGCTTGGCGGTCCGCCCAGGCGACTGTCAGTCGACGGCGTTCATGAAGCTCAGCATCCGGCGGTTGACCTCGTCCGCGTGGTCGATCTGCGGTCCGTGGCCGGTGCTGGAGATGATTTCGGCTCGTGCGCCCGGTACCAGCCGAGGCACGCGCTCGACTTGCCTCGGCGGGTGCACCAGGAGGCTTCGCTTGCCGAGCACCAGGTAGAGCGGGGTTTGGACGGTGGACAGTTCGTCCTCGGACAGGGGCAGTGGGGCGGGGCGGCGTATACGGTAGGTGCGAACGCCCAGTCTGATCATGGCCCGTAGCTCCGGCACGACGAGGACCGGCTGTTCCAGCCAGGCTGCCAGGCGTGGGCGTAGCGCCCGGGGTGCGAAGGTCGCGAAGAGACTGGCGAAGATCCAGACGAAGAAACGCAGACCGACTTTCTCCAGGCCGCCGGGGTCGAGCAGTGTGACCGAGGCGAGGCGGTCGGGCCTACGGTGCGCTTGGTTCAGGGCGAGCCATCCGCCGTAGGAGGAGCCGACCAAGTGCACGCGTTCAAGGCCGAGTCCGGCAAGTGTCTCGTCCAGCCACTGTGCAGCGCGCTCGGGTTGATGGATGGCCTCGCGCTGGACGCTGCGCCCGGGATCGCCAGGGGTGTCGATCGCGTAGACCGGGCGGTCGGAGCTGAGGGCAGGGGTGTTCGGGTACCACATGGCAGAGCAGGAGCCCGCTCCGTGCACCAGGACGACGGGCGTGCGGGACTGGGCGGCCGGGTCCGTGGGGCCGTACCTGTAGACGTGCGTGGTGCCGAAGGAAGTCTCCACGTCCGTCTCTTCGTGAGCGGGCGCCCCCAGTGCGTAGACCGCGTCGCAGGCCGCGAAGTACCTGTCTCGCCAGGCATCGCTTACGAAGCGGCCGACATCGGCCTGGGTATGGGTCGCGGTCTGGGACACGGCGGCCACCTCCGGGTGCGGAATCTTTGTGGTACGAATGTATCACGTTGCTGGTACGCCTGTATCATCAAGGCTGAGAGCCGACCATTGGAGACAACAAGCGGAGGAGCGGTCGATGCCCAAGCGCGTGGACCACGCATTGCGGCGTACCGAGATCGCGGAGGCGCTCCTTCGGGTGGCGGTGCGACGCGGGCTGCATGCCGTGGGCATGCGGGATGTGGCAGCGGAAGCGGGCGTGTCACTGCGGCTGGTGCAGTACTACTTCGAGACCAAGGAGAAGCTGCTGCTCTACGGGCTGCAGCATCTGGCCGAGAGGTTCGGGGAACGGGTCACCACCCGGGTCCGGGCCGCCGGCCGCGATCCGGGACCGCGCGCGCTGATCGAGGCGATGCTGATGGCAGCATTGCCGACCGACGAGGAGAGTCGCACCTTCCACCTCGTCTACACCTCATACGCCGTGCTGTCCGTCACGGACCGAGCACTCGCCGACCAGCCCTTCATCAAGAACCCTGATGCCGCCGAGAGCGCCCTGGCCGAACTCCTCCGGCAGGCAGAGGCGAGTGACCTCGTTCAGCCCGGTGTCGAAGCGCAGTTGGAAGCCGTCAGCCTGCTCGCCATGTCCGCAGGGCTCGGCACCAGCATCCTCGTCGGCCAGCGCAGCCCGGAGTCGGCCGCCACAGTCCTGAACCATCACCTGGACCGGATCTTCCAAGGAAGCCTCACCGGCGCGGGGACGCGGACGCGGGAGTGAGGTCCGAACCCCCGAGCCGGCTGCACCGGCCGCGCCCCCAGTGAGAGCTTCGGCGCCGCCGTACACCACTGCACATACGAGGAGGTGAGACCGATCAGCACTGTGACGAATCGGGGCTCCCTGCTTGAGACGGCCTCGGATGGCGTCACGGAACAGTTCTTCACCCTCGACCAGGTCCCCGGCGTGCTGTGGACGCCGGAAGGCGCCCCCATGCCGGCCCGCATCGTGGCCGCGATACGACCGAACTCCTCGTCCTGAGATCAACCCACCGGCCTACCGCACCCTGAAGCGGCGGCTGCCGGTCTTCGCCAAGGACGCGTGGCGCCAGAGGTTGGCCAAGGCGTGCGCCCGCCACACGCAGCTGGGTCCGGCGACACTGGTCCTCTACGACGTGACCACCTTGTACTTCGAGACCGACACCGGCGACGCACGGCCACCCGGTGGTGTTCGGCCGGCTGGACTCGACGCCGGAGAAGCCGCCGGTGCTGTCGTTGTCGCGTACCGGCTGGGTCTGCACCTTCTGCGGCCACAGGCACGCCACGATGCCGTTGTCGGCGAACACCCGCGCCCACGCCTCGGAGTACTCGCGGCGTACCCGGTGCGCGCCGAGCAGGTCGGCTGGAGTGATGGCCGCGGCCCGCTGCTGCAGCTGCTGCTTCTGTGCCTCTATCGTGGCCAGCGAGGTGCGGAACCGGGTGCGTACCGCCCCCTCGATCGCCGCGTCCTCTTCGGCGGTCACCGCGTACGTGTCGCCGAGCGTCCACGCGTTCTCGGCGTTCTGGTACACGGAGCTCGCCGACACCGCGCTGCCGTTGACTGGGTCGGGCTTGCTGGCCGACCAGTACGCCGTGTTGCCCAGGTTCGACGCGGGCGGCGTGATCTGCACGATCTCGGCGCCCAGGTCGGCGAACTGCTGCATTGCGGCGCGCAGCCGGGCCAGGATCCCGGGTGTCCAACGGTCTCGTGCCGGCGAGGTCTCGGTCTCGACAGTGGACCCGATGCGCAGCCCGGCGAACGGCTTGTTTCCCGGGCGCGGCGCGAGCGGGAACCCGTGGGGGAACACCGGCGCCTGCTCCGAGCGTGGGTCCCGCGGATCGGGGCCCGCGATGATGCCCAGCAGCATGGCCACGTCCGCCATCGAGCGGCCCATCGGGCCGCAGGTGTCCAGGCTGGTGCTGGAGACCGTGACGCCGAACTTCGGTACCAGGCCGTAACTGGGTTTGATCGAGCCGACGCCGACGTTCTGCGCCGGGTTTCGCAGTGAGTTGCCGGTGTCCGAACCGGTCGCCAGTACCGCGAGCCGCGCCGAGATGGCCGCCGCCGAGCCGCCCGAGGAGCCGCCGACGCACAGCGTGCGGTTCCACGGGTTCGCGGTCTGCGGGCAGGTGTCGTCATTCGTCCACGGACCGGTGTGCGTCAGGCCGAGGATCGGCATGTGTGCCTGGCGTACCCGCTCGGCCACCGCCGAGTCGCCGCTGGCGATGTTGCCGACCGCTAACGGGCAGCCGATGGTGAGCTCCACGCCCTCGACGGCGTAGATGTCCTTGAGCGCCACCGGTACGCCGCAGCCGAACGGTACAGGGGTGCCGCCGCGGGCCGCGGCGTCGAGTGCCTTGTCGGCGTCGCGCGCGATGGACAGTGCGAGGTCGGCGGTGACGCGTACGTACGCGTTCAACTTGCCGTTGTCGCCGTACACGGGAATGTCGGGATTCCTGGACGGTACCGAGAACATGCCGTCGCCGTTGAGCTCCTCGATGCGAGCCAGGAACCGCTGGGTGACCTGCACGCTCGTGACATCGCCGGCGAGCAGCATCGCGGCCAGCTGGGTACCGGTCAGGAACGGCAGGTCCATGCCGCGCTTGACCGCGGCCAAGCCGGCCTCGCGCTGCGCGTCGAGGTACGTGCGGGTCGACTCCGAGAGCTTGTCTACAGTGGGCGGTGAGGCGTTTGCGGTACCGGGCAGTGCGGGCAGCGCCGCGAACCCGGCGAGAGCCGCCGCGCCGAGAAGGCGACGGCGGGAGGTGCCTGTTGCAGCCAAGAGAAATTCCTTCTGGGGCCGGGGCCGTGAGGCCCTTCGGGCCGCCGCGCCGCAGCGGAACGTTGAAGGGGGGCGTGCCAAACCGACCGGGGCACCGTCGGTGTTGGCGTACGCGAGGCTGATGTGCGGTCGCCATCTGGACGTCGAGGCCGCCGGGTTGGAACACGAGATCGTCGTATTCCCCGGTGTGAACCACGCGTTCTTCAACGACACCGGCCCGAACCACAACGCCAACGCCGCGGCGCAGGCCTACGACCGGGTTCTGGGCTGGTTCGGCAGGTTTGTCGACCGTGGCGGTCAGGGCGACTGAACCTGGGCGAAGGCCTGGCCAGCCAGGCTCAGGCGAACCTGAGCCTGGCTGGCCAGGCCACGTGCGGCTAGGGCTGTGACCGGAAAGGTTTGCCGGGAAGCTCGCGGCGTCCGGTGCTGGGGGTACCTCCCACGCCGTTCAGGCTGTGGGGGAGCATCGCAAGGCGGAGCATCGCCCTCGTACTGGATGTACTCGGGTGATGCGACAACGCGGCGTGGGGGTACCCCCGGCCGAAGGCTGGGGGAGTGCCGTGCCGGGCGTCGCGAGCCGGTGAACCTTTCCGGTCGCAGCACTAGACGCCGCCGGACCCTGCCTAGGGCAGCGTCCGCACGACGGTCAGCGTCACATCGCCGTCCTGGTAGGACACCCTGAACATGTGGTGGCCCGCGTTCAGGACCCGCCGTTCCGGCAGGGAACGGAAGTTGCCCTTGATCGAGTCGCCGCTCATGATCGTCAACACCGTGCCCGGAGTGAGGGTCGCGCGAATGTCCAGGTCGAGTTCGCCGTCCAGCACCAGGTCACCCGCGGCCCGCACGCTCGTGTAGTCGTGGTCGCCGGAGATGGTGATGGCGACGCGACCCGCTCGGCCGACGGTCACGTCGCCGCCGACGTTCAGGACGTCGCCGGGCGGAACATCGACGAGGGTGACGGACAACGCGGACGCCGCTTCCCTGGACGACAGACCGGGCTGCAGCACGCCGCTGCCTGCGTCGATGCTGCCTGCCACGAAACCGCTGCCGCCGAGCGTGCCGCCCTTGACGTGGATCGAGCTTGCGTGCGAGCCGGTGATCGAAAGCTTACCGCCTTCAACCGTCGTGCCGCCCTCGTAGGTGTTGTTCCCCGTCATGAACAGCGTCCCGGAGCCCTGCTTGACCAGAGAAGCCGTGTAGAGGCCGTTGTCGATCTTGTGCTGAATGTGGGCCGCGCGCGCATCCATCCATTCCTTGCGCCACTTGACGGCGTCCGCATAGGTGATCTTGTCGTACACCTCGGGATGGCCGTCAGTAATAGCTTGGATGTAAGGATCATCCAAAATGCCCTGAAGTATGAAGGCGTGTTCGTTAAGCGCGCCGTCCGGATTCAGCACGTTGGGGCCGAATTCACCGGCGTAGGCAATGCCTTGCTGCTTGTAGCCGGCCAGCCACTGCAGATCTTCCTTTTCCCTTTCCTTGATCGCGATCTGGCTGATGTCGTTCGACCAGACGTCAAGGGGCGCTTTATCCATGTTGTAGGTCATCGGGCTCAGGAACTGGCCGGGGCCGTACATGCCCTTGGCCAGATCGGGAATCCCCCAGCCCCAGCGATCGTCCGGAAGACCATCGGGAGCGGTCCAGGCGATGGATGCCCCGGAGGGGGAGGTTTGCCCGGTGCCGAGGAATCTCACGCCGTCCGACATCTTATTGTTTGCCGTGGTAAACATCACCTGACGCACCTGCCTGGCGTCCATGTTCGGATAGCGGGAGAGCAGAACCCCCATCACAGCTGTCGCAACGGGCGTTGCCGGTGACGTGCCGCTTGAGTTTGAATAGCTAGTATCACCAGCGCTGCTCGTGGTACGAACGTTGTTTGAAGGGGTAGACACGACCCACCATTTTGCGAGCCCCGCCTCGTTAAACCCGAACTGCTTTGCGTATTCGGGATTGGCCGCAGTGGGCGGTTGCACCCCGCCGACGGCTACCCACTGATTTTCCGCCCAAGGATTGAAGAATGGATACGCCGGGCGATAATACGGGTTGCTCCAGTCGTTGTTGCCGGCCGACCTTACGTCGACGGTACCGCTGTCCTTGATGGCGTCCCAGATGGCGTCCATAAAGGAAAGCCCGGGGTGCTTCGGATTGTATTGTTCGCCGCCTATCGAATAGAATTTCTTGAAGATGAAGAACTGGTACTCCAGATCCTTCAGGGACTCGTTGGGAATCGCAGCCGCGTTTGCCGTGGCGCTGGCGCTGTCTTTGCCACGCACTTGATAAGCGTTGGCGAGGTTGCCGTTGACTCCAAGATCGTTTCCGAGACCATCAAAACGGGTTCTGTCAAGAGTGTAGACATATTGGCCCCAACTTTCGTTGATGACCTGGGCGCCTGCGTCGACCAGGGCCTTATGGCCTGTATGAAAGTACACGTAATCGTGGAAGGGGCCGTGGGACATGTTGTCGGAGCCGCCGGTCTTGGCAGCATAGATCTTCGATCTAAAGGCGATGCCGTGCTGTTCTATACCATCGCGCTTGCCAGAGATAACCCCAAGCATACCGGTCCCGTGCGAGTAGTCACTTGTTCTCGCCTGATCACCGGCCACAGTGAACGGATCGCCCGCAGTAAACGGGTTCGACGGGGTTGCCGAGGTGCGATACGAGAAGCCGGACGTGGCGTAGACACCCTCCGCACTCACCGAACTGATCAGCTCGGTCTGAAATGCTTCGTGTGTAGCCCTGTAGCCCGAATCCATTATGCCCAGCGTGACGCCCTGCCCGAAGTACCCTAGGGCGTAGGCGGTGGACGCGTTTACCGCGACGAGCTGCCATGGGGAATCGACCGCTGTGCCGGGAGTAGAAGGATTATGGCCGGTAAAGTAACCATATTCCGGCGTTTCCCAACTGGCTTTAGCGGCCTCTAGTTCCCCCGGACTCGTGGCGACAAAGCCGGGGTCTCCCGGGTACGAATACTGGCCGGGGTCTCTCGGGTACGCCGGCCCGCCGCCCTTATGACCAGGGGTCGATGTCGGACCGGTCTTGGACGATGCCGAGGCGAACCCGGCCGGAAACAACGCGATGCCTACTCCGGCAGCAAGGGTGCCTCCCAGCGGCCGCAGGAACTGCCGCCGACTCACGGACCTCTTGCTCATCTCCGACTCCTTCCGATGGGTCGATATCTCTAACGGACCGGGGCGGCCTGTTGCGTCCCAGCCCCATGATCTACACGCGCTGGTCGAGACAAAATGATGTGCCGTTCTGCCGCTTCTACCAGGGGGCGGATGTCGACGGCTTGGTTCGGGATCCCGACTGCGGCGACTCGGCCATCGCCGTCGATCACGACGCCATGCGGCGTTCCTTGGACCTGGAATCGGCTCTTGAGCGCGGTGGCGCTGGTCGCGCCAACCACCACCCAACCGGGTAGAGGCGGAGGCGGAATCGGCGACTGATCCTTGGCATCCCATACCAGCACCCGACCCCACTCGCCCGGATCAAAGGGGTGGATGATCAGGTCAGCGACAAGAGACTCGCACGGGGAGCAACCCTCAGACGTGAAGACCATCACCGAACGGCTCAGCTGCACGGGTTCGCCCCCATCGGACGCGGCGAACCCCAACAGGGGCGCGGCCTGGCCGACCTCCAGTCCCCCGAGGGCGCGTACGTTGCTTGGCGGATGACTACGAGCGCACCCGCGAGCCGAAGCATGATCGTCGGGTGCCAACCGCTGATGAGGCCGGCGCCGAGGATGACTTCGACGCCGGGAACGCTCCATGCCAGTGGCTCGACCAAGGCAGACGGCGCAAGCCGGTAACCGGCAACGGCCATTGCGAACCGACGCGGTGCGCGCACCTTTGCGGCGGCAGCCGCGATCAGAAGGAAACCCTGCCACGTCAGAACGGCGGACCGGAACTCTCCCACGAGTGGGCCTCCCCATATTGTCACCAAATTAGACTGCGACAGAAGTCCCTCGTCAAGAGGGCAACATCTGTCCACCAGAAGCGGTTTGAGTGACCGTCAACATGGATGCACATAACTGCGATGGACCGGGCCATGGGCTCGTTGCGGGGCCGGATGAGTGACGGTCCTGGTCGAAACTCGGTCGGTGTTGAGCTGGGGTTTCATGTGGTGGCTTGGTTGGTGCTCGTTGGGGAGTCCTCCGAGGCGTCTGCGGCGATGTATGCGGTCGGTTGGGGTGGGGAGTGGGACGTTGCGGTCGTCGGTCGGAGCTCGCAGACCGATCCCATGGTCTTGATGGCTTCGGCCGGTGTTGTAGTGCTCGATAGAGGTCTGCAGCACGTGGCCGCGAAGCAGCTTGGGTATGACCCGACTTGGGCCGTGATCGTGGATCTTGGAGGTTGCGGGTAGCGTTGACCTGCGGTTCTGCGTCCGAGACGTGCGAAATCTGCGCACTAAATCCGGGGCCCGTAGCGTGAGTCGGTGTCTCCGTACCTGCGCATAGCGAAGACCGCCTCGGGCGCGCGGGCGGTGCAGATCGTGCACTCGTCGCGGCGCGGCTCGCGCGATATCGAGCACATCGGTTCGGGGCGCGACGACGCTGAACTGGGGGTGCTCAAGGCAGTCGCCCGGCAGCGCCTGGCTGCCGGGCAGGGTGAGCTGGACCTCGATCTGGCGCCCGCCGGCGACGCCGCTGGCGGGCCGCTGCCGATCATGTCGTCCAGGATGAATCACTGTGGGGCGCCTTGACGGATGCCTACGACGTACTGGGCCTGCGCGACGCCGCACGCGGAGATGACGTGTTCCGGCAGTTGGTGCTCGCACGGATCATCGAGCCGACCAGCAAGCTGGATTCGATGCGGGTGCTGGAAGAAGCCGGCATCAACCCACCGGCCTACCGCACCCTGAAGCGGCGGCTGCCGGTCTTCGCCAAGGACGCGGATGGCGTCCCGCCAGGTGCAACACCGTTGCGTTTGCCGGCCGTGCGCCCTGTCAAGAGCGCGGGACTTCTGGTAGTTCCCATGGTGTCGAGCCAGGGACGAGCAACCGGAGGTCCCGTTGTCGTGGAAGTCTGTCAGCGTCCGGTTCAGTGCGGTAGTCCCGGACGTGTACGCGCCCGGTCATCTTGGTGAGTTGACGCAGATCATCGACTCTGAGCTGGTTGATGCGGACGTGGAGGACACCGGCGCACGGGAACGCAGAAGGCGCCTGCTGCCGACGCGCGTTGTGGTGTATTTCGTCCTTGCCCTCGCCTTCTTCGAGCGTTCGTCCTACCTGGCGGTGTGGGAGAAGCTCACGGCAGGGCTCGGCCCGCTCGCCGTGGCGCGTCCGTCTGCCTCTTCACTGGCGCGGGCCCGGCGTCGCCTGGGCAGCGCCCCGTTGCGCCGCTTGTTCACGGTCCTGGCCGGGCCGGTGGCCGACCGGGGCCAGTGCGGCACCTTCTACCAGGGGTTACGCCTGGTGGCCATCGACGGCACCACCTTGTCCGCTCCGGACGAGGAGACGGTGACCTGGCACTACCGCAAGCACATCGGCACGCTCCGCTCCTTCGGCTACCCACTCGTGCGGCTGGTGGCCATCGTGGAGTGCGGGACGCGGGCCCTGCTGGATGCGGCCTTCGGCCCCGATCACGTCGGCGAACTCGCCTACGCCCGCAGTCTGCTGGGCTACAGGCGGATGGAGGTACGTCTGGTCGAGGCATGGATCACCGTCACCCTCGCCGACGGGACGCAGCGCACCGAGTTGTGGCGGCTGTTGACCAACCTGCTCGATGCCCAGCGCTACCCGGCCGAGCAGCTCTTGGAGATCTATCATCGGCGGTGGCAGGCGGAGAGCTGCTATTTCTCGTTGAAATCGACGATCCTGGATGGCCGTGTGCTGCGCTCGCGCAGTGTTCCGGGGCTCGAGCAGGAGATCTTCGCTCTGCTGACGGTATATCAAGCTCTGATCCGGATGGCCGGGAGATGTCACGACTGCCCGCCCGGGCCTGCCCGCAGAGCGGCTGAGATTCGTTGCGCTCTTCCAGGCCGCCGCCGACCAGATCATCGCCGCACACGCCTTCCGCGGGGGAGAGCCCGTGTCTCTGATCGGGGTCATCGGACGTGCAGCACTGGGCAACTTGCTGCCCGAATGCCACCGCTGCCGTGTCAAAGCCCGCTATCGCAAGTCCGCAAAGACGACGGACTTGACAACGGTCGACCAGCTAAAAGCAACGGTGTTGCCGCCATGTGGTGTAGCCGATCTTGCCGGTGATCTTCACCGTCGCTCGGCTGCCATCCAGTTGGCTGGCGTGCTTGCACTGAAGCCGTAGACTGACGCGCGGTCAGTCCGAGGGCGGCTGCGGGACCCGAATTCCGGTCGTGAACTGGGCCTTTGCCGCCGTGATCGGCTACACCGCTTCAGGGGACGCGACCCAGCCATAAACGCACAGAGCGAGCACGCTGCTACTCTCGGTGTGGGCGGCCTTCGGGAAGCGCACATCCGGTAACTGAGCAAGAAGTCAACGGTGCCGTGCAGCGCGGAGTCCCCTGCCGAAGTCCACAGCGGCAGGGGACTCCGTCGCGTGGGGGCCGCGGTGCGCTCAGGGCCCTGGCGCCCACACGTCCGGGCCGCCGCCCTGCCACTCGATCAGCTCCGACGTCTCGACGTCCACGTCCTCCAGGCCCGCCCGCCGCAAGAACTCCTCGACGTCACGCGCCCCGAAAGCCAGGCCCAGGATCTCCCCGCCCGCGCGCACTCGCCGGCCGCCGCTCGGCAACGGAGCGGACACCACCACAAGGCGCATCTCGGACATGCCCCCAGCGTCCGCCGCCCCGCCCGGACACGCACCCGGACAGCGCCCGGACAAGCGACGGCCCCCTCGTCGCGCGGTGAGGGGGCCGTCCAGGGGCTCGGCTACCGCAGGCCCAGCCGTTCCGTACGGTCCGGGTTCGGCAACGAGCCGCCCCAGTCAGTGAGGTGTCCGGCCCTCCTCGCCGCGAGGATTCACCCATGCTCATCTCCCACGTCAGCCGACCGTTCACTGCCCTGGGCAGGCTCATGTTCCGTGAGTTGTAGGTGCCCCCGTGTTCCATGGCGTGCCGCCACTTCGCGGCCAGCCCCGGCATGAGCCCGGACGCCTCCAGGTACTCCACCTCTGCCCACCCGCCAGCGTTGCGCGCTTCGCCCTCGGACGCGCCAGCCCGGATGGCGGCGAGGGCGACACTCCAGCGGGCCTCACTCGCCTCGCGCTGGACGTGGCCCCGCTCGGCCGGGCCGGTGTGCCGGGGCGTCCCGACCACGTTGTGTGTCGGGTCCTCCGCAGCGATGGCCCGGGCCTCCTCGTCGTAGGCGCGCCACCGGGACGGGTGCCACTCGTCGGTACGCCGGGCGACCAGGTGCCCCCAGGCCGTGTGGCTGTGCGCCTTGGCTCGCTCCTCCGGGGTGTACGACGACCCGATGTAGAGCAGCGTGCCGTCCGCGGCCCACAGTCGGTACACGGCGGCCGGGCGCTCACTGCTGCTGGTCGTCTCCTGCTGTGCTGTCGTCACTGTGCGCTTCCTCCTCGGCCTGCCGTTGCAGGTCCGTGCCCTGAATGATCTGGCCGATCGTCAGAGGCGGGGACGGCGCCGTTACCCACACCGATCAACCCTGCTGCGACCGTGAGCACCTCCCGCCCATTCGATGACCCAGCGTCCGCACCGCTTCTGCCAGCGCATCCTCGGACGGCGTAGCGCGGAGCTGGCCTGAGGCGGGCCAGGACGAGGCGACACGGACCGAACCGGTGGCTATTCGTGCAGGTCGGAAGGAAACCGCAGGTCAGGCGCACTGTCAGGAGCCCTGTAGTGGACGGTTCCGCTGGGTAGCGGGTGGTCGGCGTCGAGGCTGAGTGCCATCAGCGCGTCGTCCGGAACGTCGAGGTCAGGCCGATGCCGTGGTCAGAGCCACGGGTGAACCCGAACCGGGGATAGTAGGCCGGGTGCCCGAGGACGACCACATGGTGTTCACCCAGTGACCTCGCTGCGGCCAGGGCCGCGCTGATGGCCGCGGTGCCCGCACCGGTCCGCTGCTGCTCTGGGTGGACGGCGCACGGGGCCAGGCACAGGGCCGGTGCGGTGTCGATGTGGCAGCGGGTCAGCAGAGCGTGGCCCACTGGGCGGTCGGCCTCGTCCGCTGCGATGACGGAGAGGCCTTCGATCCAGGCGGTCGGGTCGGCGCGCAGAGCGTCGACGAGGTCGGCCTCCGCGGGCGTGGGGAAGGCGGCGAGGTTGATGTCGCGGATGGCGGCGATGTCGGCGCTGGTTTCGGCTCGTGTGATCCAGGTGTTGCCCATGACGATGGAAGATCCGTTTCAGGAGATGTTCGTGTGGTTGCCCCGCGAGCTCACGCTCCCAGCAAGGGCGGGCAGAGGAAGGTCAGGCCACGGCCCGGGACGTGAGGGAGACCCGGGCACTGCGCACGGTGGCCTTGAGCGCGGTCATCAACCTCACCTCCTCGGTGGTCCTCAGTTCCTGATCAAGCGCGGACACAGCAACCGTACAGCGTTCCGAGCGCCCAGTTCTCTCCGCGCGAGCCGAGGTGAACCGCCCCCGGACATCGGTCCGCCCCTCACCGGCCGGGGTGGTTCAGGAGAGCCAGTCGCTGTAGTGGGTGCCGGTGATACGGGCGTCGCCCTTGGCGATGATGGCGTCACCGGGGACGGCGGCGAACATGCCCGCGGTGTCATCGGTGACGACCGTACGGCCGTCGGGGTGGGCGTTCAGAGTGATCCGGCCGAGTTCGTCGAGAGAGAAGACGTCGGGCCCGGCGATGTTGCGGGTGCTGTTCAAAGGGGAGCCGACGGCGACCTCGGCGACGGTGTCGGAGACGTCCTGGGCGGCGATCGGCTGGATCGGTGTGCTGGGCAGGCGGACGGTGTCTCCCTCGGTGGTCGAGGACAGGATGGCGTCGATGAACTCCATGAACTGGGTGGCGCGGACGATCGAGTAGGGGATCGGCCCGGCCTTGAGGATGTTCTCCTGCAGGGTCTTGGCCCGGTAGTAGACGAGGTCGGGCACCTGGTCGGTGCCGACGATCGAAAGGATGACGACGTGCCCGACCCCGCCCTTGTGACTGGCGGCCAGGATGTTGTCCATGGAGGTCTGGAAGAACGCCAGGGAAGCCTCGTCGAAGGTCGGGGAGTTCGTCAGGTTGACGACGACGTCGGCGCCGGCCACCGCCTCCTCCAGGCCCTGGCCGGTGATCACGTCCACGCCCGTGGAGAGTGAGAGAGGCACGGCTTCATGTCCCGCCGCGTTGAGCTTCTTCACGACCTGCGACCCGATCAGGCCGGTACCGCCGATCACTGCGCACCTCATGGGTCACCTTTCGTCGCGCGCCGGCGCGGGACGTCACCTGCACAGTGACCCGACCCACGCCGCCAACCACGGGCGCGTGATCGCGTGCGGATCACGGCCATGCCTCCAGGTTGCTACGGCGCCGAGCGCCGCGCATGCCGCCCGCACCATGTCGGGTGACCGGTGGGGCGGCGAGAAGCCCGGCGGTGCGCAGTGCTGTCGAGTAGACATGCTGGGGGCGTACGGCTGGTGTACGGTCCCCATACGGCGTAGGTGCGTGGACTTCGCAGCCTACGGACAGGCTGGTCGCCGGCCGCGTCTGAGGAGCGCGTATGTCCCAGCAGACAAACATCGCCGCACAGACTGCCTTCGGAGAGGCCGTCGTCACCGGCAACCTCGACGCCCTCGACGAGATCGTCGCACCCGACTCGGTCGACCATGATCCCACCCCAGGACAGGTGCCGGGGCCCGAAGGGTACAAGGCCATGTTCGGCGAGTTGCGAGCGGCCTTTCCCGACTTGCACGTCGAAGTGGAGCATCTGGTGGCTACCGACGACGAGTTGGCCTTCGCCTACACCATCACCGGGACGCACCTGGGACCGCTGATGGGGCAACCGGCGACCGGCAAGAAGGTGCGCTACCGAGGCATGCAGATCAGCCGCTTCGACAGCGACGGCAAGCTCGTCGAACGCTGGGGCAGCAGCGACGAACTCGGCATGCTGCGTCAACTCGGCCTCGCCGAGATGTGACTAGCTGGGACGCCGCTACCGGGTTCCGGCGGAGATGATGACGCCTCTGTCAGCCGCCGGCGGTTTGGTGCCGGCCGCACTTTGGGGATGACAGGGGGCGCTCACCCCGTGGTCGACTGCCGGCAACGGCCCCATGCTCAGTGCCCAGCGCTCTGACCGCCGTCGACGTGCAGGATCTCCCCGATGACGAACGCAGCGTTCTGGAGGTAGACGACCGCTTGGACGACATCGCCAATCTCACCCATCCGGCCAAGCGGGTGGAGCTTGGCGAGGGCTTCGTGCGTCTCGGGCGGGTGCATCGGGGTGCTGATGACGCCGAGCGCGACGGTGTTGACCCGGATGCCGCGGGCCGCGTACTCGATCGCCAGCGCCTTGGTGACCGCATTTCCGCCGCGGACAGGCTGTCCGAGCAGGGAAGCGTCGTGGCCACGAGCCGGACCACGCCGGGTTGTTGATGAAGTGGACGTGCGAGACCCCTCGAAAACCTGCGGCCCGTTCTCTCACCCGAATGCTCCGCCCGTCTCACCCTGGCGGCCCCTGCCGCCGGGCCTCACGCCGCGGATGGAGCAATGCTCGGGAGGCGGGGGACCTCATGGAAAGGAAGGCCTGCATGACGGCATCTGTGGTGCTCGGCCTCATACGTCGCACAAGTCGGACACCCTTCATGGTCGCTGGGTGCGCGATGGTTCTGTGCACGTCCGCGGCAGCCCCGACGGCTGTCGGCGGCGACACGAGCGGCGGCAAACCCACCGTGGTCCTGGTGCACGGGGCGTTCGCGGACGCCTCCAGTTGGAACGGTGTCATCGCGCGACTCGAACGCCGCGGCTATACGGTCGTGGCGCCCGCCAACCCACTGCGGAGTCTGTCCAACGACTCCACCTACATCGCCTCGGTACTCGACAGCATAAAGGGCCCCATCGTGCTGGTGGGTCACTCGTACGGCGGCGCCGTCATCAGCTCGGCGGCAGCCGGCAACCCAAGGGTCAAGTCCCTGGTGTATGTGTCAGCGCTGATGCCCGACAAGGGCGAGAGTGGCGACGCACTGTCCGCCCGATTCGCCTCTCCACTCGCCACCGCCACCAGATCGGTCCCCTACCGAGCCGGCGGCGTCAGCGGAACCGACCTGTACATCCGGCCGGACAAGCTCCACGAGGTCTTCGCCGCCGACCTGCCGCAAAGCATGACGAAGTTGATGGCAGCCACCCAACGGCCTGCCGCGGCAACCGCGTTCTCCGAGAAAGCCAAGGTGGCAGCGTGGCGGTCCATTCCGTCCTGGGCCCTCGTCGCGAAGCAGGACAAGAGCATCAACCCGGATCTGGAACGCTTCGAGGCGAGGCGCGCCGGTTCTCACACGGTGGAGATCGACTCCTCCCACGTGGCCATGATCTCCCATCCCGACGCGGTCACCGACCTCGTCCTCCAAGCCGCCGTGGCCGCTGTCTCCGCCCACACATCGCGCGCGGCCTCCTCGAACACGGACAAGCGTGCAGCGAGGACCGCGGCACCACAGCCCTGACCAGGCTTTCCAGGACGAATCTGGCTACGACCGCAGCGCGGGGATGTTCCTGATGAGGCTGTCGAACCCGAGCGGGGGGCGTCCGAGGAGTTCGGTGACGTCGTTCGTGGCCCGGTCGTACCGGCCCTCGCCGTGCAGCCGAGCCATCGTGGCGACGTGCTCGAAGACGTGGGGTGGCAGGTCCAGCTTCTTGAGGTCGTGTTCCAGCCACTCCTCGTACGGCACGTCGACATAGGTCACGGTACGGCCCAGGGCAGTGGAGAACTCGGCCGCGATCGCGGCCATGTCCCGGGAGCGTGCCCCGGTCAGCTCGTAGACCCGGTGGGACGGCGGAGCCGGGTCGAGCAGGAGGTGTGCGATGACCTCCGCCACATCGGCTGAAGCGACCGGGGAGGTCCGGGCGGAGCCGAACGGGAGGCGGATCGTGCCGTCCCGCAGGATCGAGGCGACGGCGACCTGGGCGAAGAGCGGATTCTCCATGAACACCGTGGGCCGGACGTGGACGACCGGCACCCCCGACCAGTTGAGGACGTGCTCGCTCAGCCAGTGCAGCCGCTGCTGGTGGGACTCGGTATCGCTGGTGAGGTCCATCTGCGAGACCGTCATCTGCGAGATGCTCACCAGCAGGTCCAGGCGGTCGTCCTCCCGAGCGGCGGCAGCGACCGTCGTCGCGGCCTCCAGGTACGAGGGCGACACGCTCATCCCGAAATAGGCCCTGTGGCAGCCCGCCAGTGCCTCCACCACGTCGGCGCCACGGGTGAGGTCGCCGACCACCACGTCCACGCCGGCCATGGCCCGCAGAGCCGTGGCCCGTTCGTCGTCGTGGTGCACGAGTGCCCGGACGGGCACGCCCTCCGCATGCAAGCGGTCGAGGACCGTTCGCCCGACTCCGCCGACGCCGCCACCAACGCCAGTGACAAGAATGGGTTGGACGTGCACGGCAATCGCCTCCTGCCTTCCGGACCGGGGCGCCCGATCCGCTCGGGACGGTCCCCCTGAGGCTGTTCAGTGGATCGCCCACACAGCCACCGCGGGCCCTTGAGCGCCATGCTCCAGTCGACCACGCCCTGAGCGTCAGCGTCTGCCTGGACGTACCGCAGGCCGCTCTCCCATGTGCCGTCCGCCGACGACCCGCGCTGCCGCTCGTACACCGTCTTCCGCTTCCCGAACCGTCGTGGAAGGTACGTCACGGATTACCGTCCGTAGCCGGATATCCCGTGACTACTCGTGAGCCCGAGTGAGTGACCGAGGCTGTGACCAGGGGCCTGCGACGCGCGGTCATGTGACCGATGGCGCCCGCGCCAGGCGGCACGCAGGCTGGGGACATGGACACCATCGCGCTCGGACACGTGGAGATCACCCGTGTGGTGGAGCTGCCCGCCAGGGGCCGCTCCCGCGACTACGTCTTCCCCGACGTGCCCGTCGAGCACTGGCAGGCGCACGAGAGGTGGCTCACCCCCACCTTCCTGGACCCGGCCGCCGACGAGGTCCACATGACGATCCAGACCTGGCTCATCCGCAGCGAGGGCCGGACGATCCTGATCGACACCGGTATCGGCAACGACCGGGAGCGCCCGGCCATGCCGTCCTTCCACCATCTGCACACCAACTACCTCGGAGAGCTGGCCGCAGCGGGCGTCCGCCCGCAGGGCGTGGACACGGTGATCTGCACCCATGTCCACAGCGACCACGTCGGCTGGAACACCTGCCTGACCGACGACGGAGAGTGGCGACCGACCTTCCCCAACGCCCAGTACGTCATCTCGCGCGCCGACTTCGACTACTGGAACCCGGTCAACGGACACCGGACCCGCTCCGGCCGCCAGATGGCCAACGTCTTCGAGGACAGCGTCGCTCCGGTGCACCAGGCGGGACAGACCGTGCTGTGGGAGGGCGACCACCACGACGTCGAAACTCAGCTCCGTATCGAGCCCGCCCCCGGCCATACGCCCGGCTCCTCCGTCGTATGGCTGCGGTCGGGCACGGAACGTGCGGTGTTCGCCGGGGACCTGCTGCACAGCCCACTGCAGATCGCGGAGCCGGACGACTGCCCCAGCTTCGACGAGGATGAACACCGCGCACGGATCAGCCGACGCCGGGTGCTGGGGGAGGCCGCGGACCGGGACGCCCTGCTGTTCCCCGCGCATTTCCCCGGGCCGGGCGCAGCCGAAGTGCGACGTGTCGGCGACCGTTTCGCGGTGAAGGAGTGGGCGGCATGGCGGTGAGGGCGTTACGCCGCATTCTCGTGGCGCCTGGCCCTCCACCCCCTGTCTCCGGACGGGCAACTCGTCGGCTGAGAGCACAAGAATGGCCGCCGAATGACCTGGATGCGCAGCCCGGCCGCATCAGAGCCACTGTTGCGATCACGCGGGTGATCGGTATGGAATGAATCGCCGAACGCCTGCTTGCCTGCGACTGCTTGGCCTGCCCGGCCGGTGCACAGCCGGAGGCGGGCGCCGGATCTTCAAACCGTGACGCTCTGGGAGAGTTCATGGCCTCGAAGCCCCCTGTTCCCCCGTTCACCCGGGAGAGTGCGATCGAGAAGGTTCGCCTCGCCGAGGACGCATGGAACACCCGGGACCCCGAGCGCGTGGCCCTCGCCTACACGGTCGACAGTCGCTGGCGCAACCGTGCCGAATTCGTCAACGGGCGCGAGGAGATCGTCGCCTTCCTCACCAGGAAGTGGACCAGGGAGCAGGAGTACCGGCTCATCAAGGAACTGTGGGCCTTCGAGGGGAACCGCATCGCCGTACGCTTCGCCTACGAGTGCCACGACGACTCGGGCAACTGGTTCCGCTCGTACGGGAACGAGAACTGGGAATTCGACGAGCAGGGCCTGATGCGGGTCCGCCTGGCATGTATCAACGACCTCCCGATCAAGGAGGAGGAACGCGAGTACCACTGGCCCCTCGGCCGTCGTCCCGACGACCACCCGGGGCTGAGCGAGCTGGGTTTCTAGTTCTCGGTCCGGAGTTGGTTCTGCGCGGTGGTGGGGGAGGCGATGACGCCGGCCAGGGGGAGGACGGCGACCGCGATGAGGAAGTAGGCGGGGGAGTAGGGGCTGCCGGTCCAGGAGATCAGCCATGTCCCGGCGTAGGGTGCCACTCCGCCGAAGAGCGGGTGCCGACGTTGAAGGGGAGGGCGAAGCCGAGGTAGCGGGAGCCGGTGGTGAAGGTCTCGGCGAAGAAGGCCGGGAAGACTGCGTCGTTGAGCGAGAAGATGGCGAGGAAGACGACGAGCACCACGGTCGAGACGGCGATCCCGCCCAGGGACATCACCATCATCAGCGGATAGCTGAGCACGGTCAGGAGGACGGATGCAGCAAGGAGCATCCTTCTGCGGCCGAACCGGTCCGACAGCACCGCGGTGCAGGGGATGATGGCGATGTAGCAGGTGAGCGCGACGGTGACCACCAGGTTGGAGTCGGGATGACGCGCACCACCGCCGAAGCGGTAACCGCTCGGCGCCCGGCCATGACCGGGTCGGGCGCCGGCCTGCCCCGCGCTCCCTGCGCAGTTCCCCAGGCTTCCGCGCGTGAGTGAGCGCCCACGGCGGTGACCAGAGGCCACCGCCGATAGGTGCGCGGTTCACGGTCACTGGCGATGGGCGCGCCAATCGCGGGCGAGGACCGCCCAGATCTCCTTGTCGTGACGGGTGCCGCCGTAGGGCCAGTACTCGCGCCGCACGCCCTCGTGCGTCATGCCGAGCCGCTTGGCCACGGCGGAGCTGCGCTCGTTGTCGGCCCGGCAGTGCCACTCAGCCCGGTGTATCCCCCGAGTGGTGAACGCCCACTCCAGCAAGGTGCGGCACGCCTCCGTCACCAGGCCGTGGCCCTCGGCGGCCGGCTCCAGCCAGCAGCCGATCTCGCACGAACCCCAGGCGGCGTCGAAGGTCACGAACATCACGCCGCCGACCAGCACGTCGTCGAGCCAGATTCCGTAGAGGCGGGCGCCGTCCGCGGCCTGGCGTTCGGCGTACCGGCGCAACGTGGCCCGCGCGCCGTCGAGATCGTAGGTGACGAACGCCGGCCCGACCCACGGCCGGATGTGCTCGCGAGCCCGGTCCATGTGGGCGGCGAACTCCTCGGCGTGCCATATCTCGAGCGGACGCAGGTGGGCGTTGTCCCGCAGCGGGAGGGAGAACATGGTGACCCCATTCGCACAACAAGCGTTATGGTTATGTACGGTAGCAGCATGCCACGCACCAAGGGGGACCACGAGGCCCGCCGCCGCGACGTCTCCGAAGCGGTCTGGCGGGTGCTGGCCGCGCACGGCTTCCGCGGACTGACGATGCGCGCCGTCGCCGCCGAACTCGACGCGACCACCGGCCTGCTCACCCACTACTTCCCCACCAAGCGCGACCTGGTCGCATACGCCCTCGACCTGCTCGAAGTGCGCAGCGAATCCCGCCTTCGGCGTACCGCGGGGGAAGGGATGTCCGCCGTGAGGGCCGCTCTGCTGGACATCCTGCCGCTGACCGGCGAGGCCACTGTCGGCAACCGGATCTGGGTGTCCTCCTGGGACGCCGCGCTCGCCGACCCCGAGCTGAGCGTCGACTACGCCCGTAAGTACGCGCGAAGCCGCGACAAGCTGCGCGACCTGGTCGCCGCAGCCCAACATCTGGACGAACTGCCCACCGGAGACCCGGCCCGCATCGCAGCCGGGGCCCAGTCCTACGTGCTCGGTCTGGTGGTACAGGCCCTCTTCGACCCCGAGGCGTTCCCACCCCACCGCCAGATCGAGCTCCTCGACGACTACCTGGCGACGCTGGCCTCCCCGCCCCCGTCCGGTGACGGCGACGCGGCCTCATGCTGATGCCGCGGACCGAGGCCGGCGATCAAGTGGGTAACCGCCCCTATGAGTTCACGCTCACACCGACACGAGTCAAGACCTCGTCCGCCAGTTCCCGGCAGGGACGCTCGCCGTCCAAGAAGACCGTGTCCGCCGGCAAGGTATCCGCTGCGGCCACGCACTGCTCAATCTGAGCCTTGCACCACTGACGGACAGCCTCGTCACGTTCAGGATCGTGCGGGGCCACACTCCGGGCGTCGATCCGTCGCGCCAGAACTTCGGCGGGGACCTTGAGGAAGAAGTGGTGGATGGCCACTCCCGCTTCCTCCAACGCGCCGAAGATCTCGGCAACGTACTGCGGGTTGGCCAGCGTCATGGGGGCCAGGACCGGACGTTCGTACTCCTCCAGCAGCCCCACGGCCGTGCTGACCACCTGCCGCCGCCACAGGCGCAAGTCCTGGAAGTTCCCCGTCGGCACGTCGACGATGCCACGCAATACGTATCCGATCTGCTCGGGGTCGTAGACCAAAGCAGCAGGCCAGCGCCGGTGCAACTCGTCGACCAGAGTGGACTTCCCGCTCCCGAAGGCACCGTTCACCCAGATGATCACGCACGTCTCCCGTCTTTGATCACCGTCAACTGGCTCACACGCTATGCCTGGACGACCAACGGTCGACACCGGTGCCAGGCGCCGCAGGGAGTGACGACGACGGCTTCACCCCACGCGGGAATCCGGTCGAGGAGTCACTCGGCTTCCTGGTGGGAGGCGAAGAATTCGATCATTCGCTCCAGGTCCCTATCGCCGAACATGGTCTCCAGGCTGTTGGCGGACTCGGTTGTGGACGCCTGGGCTCCGTCACCGTATACAGCCGAGGGCTACGAGGGTGTCCGCCGGACACCGCCGTATCGCGGCGACCTGCACGTCCTGGTGGAGGCGCCGGACGGAACAGTGGCCGCATCGACGATCATGTGGCTCGACAAGGCGAACAAGACCGCCGAATTCGAGCCGGCCGGAACGCATCCGGACTACCGGCGGCTCGGGTTGGGCAGGGCGATGCTGCTGCACGGGATGCGTCTGGCACGGGAGGCCGGAGCCCATCACATGACGGTCGCCTGTCTGGGGGCGCCAGGGCACCCCCAGGCGCGCGGGCTGTACTACAGCGTCGGATTCCGGGAGTTCACACGAGACGTGCCGCTCATCAAGACCGGGGGCCAGGGTCGTGTCGCGGAAGTGCGTGCGGTGACGGACCGGCCGTAGTACCCCTGGACAGTCCAGGATCCGTGTCTGTCTGTTCTCCTCGGGAGTCGTCGATGGCCGTTCGCCGTGTCATGCCCATCATCCAGTCAGAGGCTGCGGAGGAGAGCCGGGATTTCTATGGCCTGCTGGGCTTCGAAGAAGTCATGAATCTCGGCTGGATCATGACGCTTGCCTCGTCGTCCAGTCCGTCGGCCCAGGTCAGCGTGATGAGCGGTGACAAGACCGCCCCGGTTACCCCCGATCTGAGCGTCGAAGTCGACGACGTGGAGGCGGCTTACGCGATCATGCGGGACAGCGGCGCGGAGATCGTTCACCCCCTGCAGGACGAGGAGTGGGGCGTACGGCGGTTCTTCGTCCGCGACCCCAACGGCCGTGTGGTCAACGTCCTGAGCCACCGCTGACGCGGGGCCACCGCACGCTCGACCCGGTCGAGGGCTCAGCGTGCCAGCAGGTCGCGCAGCGACCTCGCGATCGCGTCGGGGGCCTCTTCGGCCATGAAGTGCCCGCAGGAGACGGTCGAGTGGTTCAGGTCGTCGGCCCAGGCGCCCCACAGGGCGGCGGCCTCGTACCCGAGGGCCGCGCCCCAGTCCTGCTGGAGCACCGAGACGGGCATGGTCAGCCTGCGGCCCTCGGCGCGGTCGGCCCTGTCGTGCTCGATGTCGATGCCCGCAGAGGCCCGGTAGTCCGCGACGATGGACGGCACGGCCGCGCGGCACGCGTCCAGATACACCTGTCGGATGGCCGGCGGGACGGCTTCGGGCTCGTTCGCCCAGATGTCCAGGAAGTAGGAGAAGAACGTGTCCGCGCTCGCCTCGATCATCCGCTCCGGCAGGCCGGGCGGCTGAGCCATGAGGTAGAGGTGGAAGCCCACGGCCGCCCGCACGCCGTGCAGCGCCTCCCACATGTCCAGGGTCGGCAGGACGTCCAGGCAGGCCACGTGGGTGATGGTGCCCGGGTGGTCGAGTCCGGCACGGAAGGCCACCAGGGCGCCCCTGTCGTGCCCGGCGAGCGCAAACCGGTCGTGCCCCAGCGCCCGGGCCAGGGCGACGATGTCGCTCGCCATCGTTCGTTTGGAGTAGACGTCCGGCCCGTCCTCGGCAGGCTTGTCGCTGTCGCCGTATCCGCGCAGGTCGGGGCAGATGACGGTGTGATCGGCGGCCAGGTCCTCGGCGACGTGCCGCCACATCAGGTGCGTCTGCGGGAAGCCGTGCAGCAGCACGACGGGGGTTCCGGAGCCTCCGACGGCGACGTTCAACTCCACGTCGTCCGCCACCTCCACGCGCTGGTAGTCGAATCCCGTGATGCCGAATGTCATGGTGGTGCCTTTCTTTCCCGGGCCCCGCACGCTCGGCGGGGCCCGCTTCGGTGACGCGCCAGGCCGGCCCCGGGTGGACCGGTCCCTGCATCCGCGTGACACGTCCTGCATGCCCTCGGCCCTGGTGGCGTGCGCCCCGGCCGGTGTCACCAGCATGTGCGCCGCGGATCAGCAACGAATGAACGCTTGTAGGTTTGGCCTGGTCAGCGAGAGTGAGTGAGAGGAACGGGGCGGAAGGTGCGTGTGGAATTCGGCGTTCTGGGTGCGGTGACCGCCTGGAACGAGGCCGGGGAGCCCCTGCGTCTCAAGGGGCCGCGGCACCGCGCGGTACTGGCCCGGCTGATCGTCGCCCGACGACGTGTCGTCCCGGTCTCCGTGCTCGCGGAGGACCTGTGGGCGGAGCCGCCCGGCAACGCCGTCGGCTCGCTGCGTACCTTCGTCGGTGATCTGCGGCGCGCCCTGGAACCCGACCGGCCACCCCGCACGCCGCCGCGCCTGCTGATCACAGAGGGATCCGGCTACGTGCTACGCGTACCGAAGGAGGACGTCGACGCGTGGCGGTTCGAGCAGGCCGTGGTGTCCCTTGCGGAAGCCGGTCCCACCAGGGTGGCGGAGGGCCTGGACGAGGCGCTCGGCTGGTGGCGGGGTCCCGCGTTCGCCGACTTCGGCGACGAGCGGTGGCTGCGCTCGGAGCGCTCCCGGCTGACCGAGCTGCGCCTGCAGGCCGTCGAGCGCCGGGCGGACGCGCACATCGCCCTGGGCCGGGCGGCCGAGGCGGTGCCCGATCTCGACGCGCACGTGACCGACCACCCGTGGCGCGAGGACGCCTGGCGGCTGCTGGCGCTGGCCCTGTACCGGTCGGGCCGGCAGGCCGACGCGTTGTCGGTGCTGCGCCGGGCCCGCGACATGCTCCGCGACCAGTTGAGCGTGGACCCCGGCCCACGGCTGCGACGGCTGGAGGAGGACGTACTGCGTCAGGCCGACCACCTGGACCCCGACGCCGGCGCCTCGGTGGACCGGGTGTGGGCGCAGGCGACGGCCGCGTACGAGAGCACACTGGGCTCGCGGGCCCGCACCCGGCTGGAGTCCACCGTGGGTCTGATGCGGGACCTCGCGGTCACCGGAGGGGGCGGTCTGGAGGCCGCCCGCCGCCACCGGGTGGCCGCCGTCGCGGCCGCGGAGCAACTCGACGATCCGGAGCTGACGGCGCGCGTCATCGGGGTCTACGACGTCCCCGCGGTCTGGACCCGCTCCGACGATCCGGAGCAGGCCCGATGGCTGGTGGACTCCGCGGAGCGCACCCTGCGCTCGCTGACCCCGGGTACGCACGACGCGGCGCGCTGCCGCCTGCTGGCGACCATCGCGGTGGAGTCGCGCGGCACTCTGCCCGTCGACGAACCGGCGTCCGGGGCGCCTGCCCGCCCACTCCAGGCCGCCAGGCAGGCGGAGGAGATCGCCCGGTGTCTCGATGACGCCGCGCTGCTGGCGTTCGCCCTCAACGGGACGTTCATGCAGTCGTTCTGGCAGGCCGGGCTCGCTGCCCGCCGCGACGCGATCGGCACCGAGATCGTGGCGCTCTCCGCCCATCACGGCCTGGTGCGGTACGAGGTGCTCGGCCGTCTGATCCGGCTCCAGGCGCGGTGTGCGCTGGCGGACCTGGCTTCGGCCGACCGGCACGCGAGCGCGGTGGGTGTGCTGGCAGATCGCCACGGGCTGCCGCTGGCATCGGTGTTCACGACCTGGTACCGCGCGCTGCGCACTGCCACGTCCGGCTCGCGTGAGGCCGCCGAGGACGCCTACGAGGAGGCCGCCGGGTCGCTGCGCGGCGCGGGGATGCCCGGGCTGGAACGCGGACTGCTGCCGCTGGCCCGGCTGTGCGTGCGCTTGCGGCACGGGGCACCGCCGACCGGCGTGGACGAGAAGGCCGACTGGGGTCCGTACGAGCCGTGGATCCGCCCCCTGCTGCTGGCGGAGGGCGGCCGGACCGAGGAGGCCGGTGCGGCGCTGCGCGCCATCTCGTCACCACCGCGCGACCTGATGTTCGAGGCGCTGTGGTGTCTGATCGCCCGAGCGGCGGTCGCCGTGGGGGCCCGGGACATGATGGCGCGGGCCCATACGCAACTGGTACCCGCGTCCACCGAGGTGGCGGGCGCCGGGAGCGGACTGATCACCCTGGGGCCGGTGGCGGAGCAACTGGCCGCGCTGGAGGAGGCACTGCGCTGACCCCGGCGGGCAGGCACACGATGATGCGCGTAGTCATGTCACCGACGCCGTCGCGCGCTGCACCGAGCGCGCGGCGAGTTGACCCGTGCGCGTCCTCTACACTCCTTCGTCGCAGACACGGTTCCGCATCGACGGTCTTGGCGATCAGCGCCTGGGCGGCCGAACGGCGTTGGTCGGTCCGTGGGTGTGAGCCGTACCAGGACGTAGCGCTCGCCGAAGAAAACACGCGGGACCTCGCTCGGATCGCTGCGCAAGTCTGGGGCGACGGGTCGCCCCGGACCGGCTGCGTGGGCGGGACGACCTGGTGGCGAAGCTGACCGGCCACATCGGACAACGTGTGTCGGCGGTCCGGCAATTCCCGATGATCTGCATGATCAGCGTCGAAAGGTAGCTTGAGTGGCTGTCAGCTATTCCTTGCGGCAGCCGTGCCCGGAAGGAGGCGGCCTGAATAGGCTTGCTCCGTGAAGGTCCTGATCACTGGAATGTCGGGCACCGGCAAGTCGACAGCACTCCATCTGCTGCGCTTGCGAGGGCACAGGGCAGTGGACACCGATACCGACACCTGGAGTCAATGGGTGACGCTACCCGACGGCTCCGCCGACTGGATCTGGCGTGAGCAGGCCATCACCAACCTGCTCAGCAGCCACCACAAGGGCAACCTCTTCGTGGCCGGCTGCAAGACCAACCAAGGGCGGTTCTACCCCCTGTTCGAACACATCGTGCTGTTGAGCGCACCGGCCGAAACGCTGCTGGCCCGGATCGCAACCCGGACCACCAACTCGTACGGCAAGCGGCCCGAAGAACGAGACGCCGTCCTCCACCACCTGACCACCGTCGAACCGCTGCTGCGTGCTACCGCGACCGTCGAGATCGACGCCACCGCACCCATCGAAAGCGTCGTTCAGCAACTGGAAGAACTCGCCGGGCGATCGGCCGGTATCTGAGGGCAACATTCCGTTCTGCGTGGGTAGTAGTCGCTGTTACTGCTGGGGAAGCAAGTGCGTCAGAGCGCCACGCGCGCACCAGGGGCCAGACAGCACCAGTGCATTCCGCCAGAGCGAAACGGCGTGCGGCTGTCGACTCTCCTTCGGCGCAGCCGCGACTGTCAGAGGTGCACAGTACGGTCCTGCTATGGCAGCCAGAATCGATCTGACCCTTGATTGCGCGGACGCGAAGCTTCTCGCCGAGTTTTGGAAGGCGGCCCTGGGATATGTGGACGAGCCGCCGCCCGCGCCCTTCAGAACCCGCGAGGAGTGGCTCGCGCAGTTCGATCTTCCGGAGGACGACTCCGCGGACGATGGTGCGTGGCTCTGCGATCCCGATGGCGCCGGGCCCCGGCTCTGCATCCTCAAGGTCCCTGAGCCGAAGACCGCGAAGAACCGACTCCATATCGACGTCCGGGTGCCAGGACACGGCAGCCTCGGTGAGCGGTGGGCGCGGATCAAGGCTGAGGCCGAGCGGTTGGTGAAGGCGGGCGGAGTCGTCCTGGAGGAGTTTGAGGGGCACCATATGGTGATGGCCGACCCGGAGGGCAATGAGTTCTGCGTCGCCGCGACCTCGGCGTGACGTCGGCCGTCAAGACCACAACTCGGTCTTGACGGCCGACGTCACGCAGGACTCCGGATCAGCCAACAGCGTCTCGGAGGGCCGGGGGCCGACTGGTCGGGCGCCACGGCCGCGGCGTCAGGCGCAGTGGAACTTCGCGTCCGCCCAGTCGCCGTGGTCGCCGGACTTCGTGCCGTCGGTGTCGGTGATGACGAGATGGACGTGACGGCCGCCGTCCAGCGGCACGTTCACCGGCACGGGGTCGGACTTGCCGCTGACGGTGGGGGAGGACCACAGCGTTTTTCCGTCGGCGACGACGGAGAAGGAGACGCCGCCGTAGCCGTTGATCTCGTCGTCGATGCCGACGGTGGCGGTGAACGAGGAGCACTGGCCGCCGAGCCAGAACTCGATGTCGGAGTTGGCGTGTGCGCCGATGCCCTTGGCGTAGGTGGTGCCGTTCAGGGTGAGCGTGTGGCCGTCATTGGCCGCCGACTCCCCGTTGCTGCGGTCGCGTTCGGGCGGCCCCCAGCCGTTGGTGGCGTTCAGCCAGGGCAGATCACTGGCCCAGGCGTCACCCTTGGGCGGGGCCGGCATGGTGCGCACCGCCGTCCGTTGCGTGGCGACCGTGTCCTCACCCGCCGCCCGGTAGCGGGCGGTGCCGGTCAGCACGGCCTCGCTCACACCGGCGTCGGCCGGCGCGGTCACGGTGAACTCCGCGCTCGTCCGTTCCCCAGGCTCCAGACGGCCGACCGTCCGCGCCGGCGAGACGGTCCAGCCGTCGGGTGCGCTCACGGACAGCTCGGTGGCCCCGGCGCCCGTGCCACCCGCGGTGAAACCGACCGTGACCTCCTCGGACACACCGGCGCCGATCTCCTCGGGCGGCGTGACCGAGACCGTGCCCGTCGCCCCGGGGACCTTGCCACCCACCGCGCTCGCGCCGTCCACGTCGACCTGGAAGGCCCGGTCGGTGCTGATGCTGCGGGTCTTGATCTGGACGACCCCGCCCCGGTCGGAGGTGTCGTACCACCAGCCCTGGTCGGCGGCGTCGAAGGCGGCCTTGGAGGTGAACCGGGGCAGCGTACCGTCGTCCAGGCCCACGTGGTGCGGGGCGGAGCCGGTGTGCACGGTGAACCGGTACGGGCGGCTCTTCTGCTTGCCGGCGAAGTCACCGGCGTCGGCGCCGACCGCGATGCGCACCGCTCCCGCTCCGCTGTCCGGGGCGGTCACCGTCACCCGCTGCTCGGCGTACTTGCCCTGCCGGTGCTGCCGGGTGACACCGTCGTCCTCGTACAGGGTGAAGGAGGTGCGGCCCTGCGGGTAGACGTCCCAGGCGAGCGGGGAGTCCGCGGTGCGGTCCTGGTAGGAGTTGATGCCGGGCCACATCGGAATCGACGCCCCTGCCTTGACGAACAGCGGCAGCGTGTCCAGCGGAGCCTGGTAGCCGTCGACCGTGGTCGGACCGTGGTAGGTGCGCCCGGACCAGTAGTCGATCCAGTCGCCCTTGGGCAGGTAGATGCCGTCTCGGACGGTGGTGTCGCGATAGACGGGCGCCACCAGGAAGTCCTCACCGGTGAGGAACTCGTACTTGGCGGCGTCACTCGCCGCCTTCGGGTCGTCGGGGTACTCCAGTGCCAGCGGCCGTACGGCGCCGACACCGGTGCGGTTGGCCTGCGCCGCGTAGGTGTACATGTACGGCAGCAGGGATTCCTTCAGCTTGAGGTACTTGCGGTTGATGGTGGTGTACGGCTCCCCGTACTGGTAGGGCTGCTTGTCCTTGGCGGCCCAGCCGTCCATCGTCATCACGGCCGGCAGGAACGACTTCCACTGCAGGTCGCGGGTGTAGGTCTTGGCGCTGCCACCGAAGATGCCGTCGATGTCGCCGCTGGTGTAGGCGAGACCCGACATGGTGGCGCCGGCGTAGGTGGGTATCTGCCAGCGGATGTAGTCCCAGCTGCCGGACTGGTCACCGCTCCACTGCACGCCGCAGCGCTGGGCGCCGGCCCAGCTCTCCGGGGCCCAGGTGAAGCCGCGCGCGTCGCTGTTTTCCTCGATGCCGCGGTAGGCGGCCTTGCATCCGTCCAGGGCGAACTTGTAACCGGAGCCCACCCAGGCAACGTCCAGCTTGGCCACCCGCTGGCCCGACTTGACCTGGTCGGCCAGCTTGTCCAGACCGTCCTGGGTCCACAGGCCCATCTGCATCTTGCGGTCGTTGAGGCCCTTGGCGGTCTCGTCGAGGTTCTCGTAGCCGCAGCCGTAGCCGTCGTTGACGAGCATCCAGCCCAGCGGCATGTCGTTCTTGACGTAGTCGTCTGCGACCTTGAGGGCGTCCAGGGTGCGCCGCTCGCCACGGTTGGCGTTGTGCAGATAGCAGTCGGAGTCGCCGACCTCCAGGCCGTAGATCGGGGGAAGCATGGGGCGCCCGGTGAGCTTGGTGTACTGGCCGATGACGTCCTTGGAGGAATCGCCGGCGAAGTAGTAGGCGTCGAAGCGGTTCTCCTGCTCGGTGGCGGTGACCGGGTCGGCGAAGGCATAGGTGCCCGGGGCGTAGGTGTTGCGGTAGACGCCGTAGCCCGCCGAGGAGAGGTAGAACGGCACCGAGTTGGGGTGCCCGCCCTCGTTCCAGTTGTAGTCGACGCCCACCTTGAGCGTCTTCCCGCGATGCGAGGTGCTGCCGCTGCCGTTCTGCTCGCCCGTGCCGTAGAACTGCTCGTCGGCGCCGCGCGTGAGCGTCTGGGTGGTGGCGGTGCCGTCCCAGCTGATGCCGCGGGTCTCCTCCCACAGGCGGGTGCCGTCGGCGCGGTACAGGGCGAACCGCAGTGACGACTTGTACACCCGCAGGGTCACCTTGTTCGTCGACAGCTCGTAGCGGTCGCCGCGGTCGGTCCAGCGGGTGGCCGGCGGATCGCCCTGAGGCAGCACGATGTCACCGCCGACGGGGTCGGTGAACGTGCCATCGGGGGCCACCTCGATGCGGAAGGTGTCGGCCGAGACGAAACTGACCCGGGCCTTCGCCGTGCCCGCCGTGAAGGTGTAGGCGGCGCCGGACTGCGAGAACCCGGTCACCGCCCCGATGACAGTCGGGGTCCCGGCGGCGCTCGCCGCCGCCGCTCCGGCCGGCACGGCCGGTCCGACCTCGGCCGCCAGGACGGCGAACAGAGCCGTGGCGGCCAGAACCGCCCCTCTGGAACGGAAAGCCTTGCGTCTGCGGGATGGAGCGCTCATGTCGATCCCTTCGCACACGTCGATCGGCGTGGGGCGGTTGCTTGAACTTGCTTGATACGCCGCTGAATCAAGCACAACCAATCACGCGGAGAAGGTATAGCGCACAGGGAACGCCTGTGACCAGAGCGCGTACCGGGTGAGGTGAAGGTGGATGCCGGATGGCACGGCGGCACGGCGCCGGCGGCTGGATGGCACGCATGCGGCTCTGCGCCGGTCGCGGCTGCGGCAGATCGGCTCACCTCCGCCGGCGCGGAGACATCACTCGTCGACCTGCGACCGGGCGTGCGCACTGGCCTGAACGCCGTCCAGGGGCTTTCCGCACATGTCGAAACATGTCGAAGCGACGGGCCTTCGGCATGGTGCGCGCCGAAGGCCCGTCGCTGTGTGGTGGTACGCCCGCCCGAAGTCCCTTCAGCGAGCCCGGTCGTGGAGGACCTGACGGCCTGTCACGGAACCAGTGCGACAGGGAGCCTCTCAAGTCCCCGGAAGGCGGGGAACGGGACCTTGAGCCATTCGGCCTCGGACGCCGGGAAATCGAGTTCGACCTTCGGGAACCTCTGGAAGAGCGTGGTCAACGCCGTACGCATTTCCATTCTGGCCAATGGCGCACCGAGGCAATAGTGCGCCCCGCCGCCGAAGCCGAGGTGCGCGCTCTGCAGACCTTCCCGCTTCACATCGAAGGTGTCGGGGCAGGCGAACCTCTCCGGGTCCCGGTTCGCGGAGGCGACCGCGATCTGTACGAGGGAACCCTTCGGAATGAGCGTGCCTCTGATCTCGATGTCCTCCAGCGCATGCCGGAACGTCGCGTTCTCGACCGATCCCTCGAAGCGGATGACCTCCTCGATGGCGTTCGGAAGAAGTTCCGGATCCTCCAGGACCTCCTGCAGCTGATCGCGGTGGGTCAACAGGTTGAACACGGCGTTGCCGATGAGGTACGCGGTCGTCTTGTGGCCGGCGAAGAGCAGCACCCACAGGGTCGACAGAAGCTCGCCGTCAGTCATGGCGCCTTGCTCGTCCTGCGTCCGGATCAGGTCGCTGAGCAGGTCGTCGGACGCGTTCTTGCGCTTCCGCAGGATGAGATCGGCGAAGTAGTCCCGCAGCGCTCCCTCGGCCTCCGCCAGTTTTTCCTTGTCCTTTTTGCTGAATCCGGTGCGCGCGACGGTGGTGCACCATTTCTGAGCTTCCGCGCGCTCGCTCTCGGGAATTCCGATGAGCTCGCAGATCACGATGAGCGGGAGCGGGAAGGCGAAGGACGACAGCAGGTCGATGGGTGCGTCGGTGGCACAGCCGTCCAGCAGTTCGTCGGTGATCTGCTGAATACGAGGACCCAACGACTCGATTCGACGCGGACTGAACGCGCGGTTGACGATGCGCCGCAGCCGCGTGTGCTTGGGCGGGTCCGAGAAGAGCATGTTGTCGTCGAGCGCGATGGACGAGTCACCGAAAATGGTGTGGTACGCGTCCATCGCCGCGTACATGTCCTTGCTGATGCGCGGATCCGTTAGGGCGGCCTTGGCGTCGTCGTACCGGGTGATCAGATAGGTCTCCACCCCGTGCGGGGGAGACAGACGGCACACCGGGGCCGACTCGCGCAGGCACGCGTACACCGGATAGGGGTTGGCGCGATACGCCGCTGAACCACGCGAGGCCGCCGCGATCGCGTCCGCTGTCGAGTCCGTCGTGTCCCGTTCGTCGAGCTGAGTCATCATCCCGGCCTTTCTCACAGCTTCCGCCCCGGCCACGGGACAGCAGATGTACGACTTACGATCCACCGGTCCCCGGAAGGGTCCCGTACGTAACGCAATTCGCCCGATCGCACCTACGGGCCTTCCGCACGGTCGTTGGAGCCCGTGTCCATGGGCCGCGGCGAGGCGGATTTGCCGCTGATCGGGTGATCGCTGCTTATCGGCTCGCCGCGCATGGCAAAAGAACTGAGAGCGAGTCACGGAATCCATCGGCCACCGCGCTGCGGAGATGCTGACCCCAGAGGAGAAAACGCGATGAACGATCGCGGCAACGAGTATGTGCCCGTCCTGGTCGTGGGGGGCTCACTCGTGGGCTTGTCCGCATCCGTGTTCCTCGGGCGCCTTGGCGTCGAGCACTGTGTCGTCGAGCGCCATGCCGCCACGTCGGCGCATCCGCGCGGACGCGGCAACAACATGCGGACGATGGAACTGTTCCGGACCGCCGGCCTTGAGCCGGACATCCGGAAGGCCGCGACCACGCTGTCGAAGAACCATGGAATCCTCCAGGTCGACACCCTGCGCGGCGAGAACCGGCGCTGGCTCTCGGCGCGGATCACGGGCAGGCCGCCGGAGGCGGACCTGTGCTCGACGATCCGCTGCGCGTGCAGCCAGAACGATCTGGAACCGGTCCTGCTGCAAGGCGCCCGCGACCTGGGCGGGGACGTGCGCTTCAGCACGGAACTGCTGTCCTTCAGTCAGGATGACGGCGGGGTGCAGGCCGTTCTGCAAACCAGGGACACCGGTGAGACGTACACGGTGAGGTCGGACTACCTGCTCGCCGCCGACGGTCCCCGCAGTCCCGTCCGCCAGAGGCTCGGGATCGAGCACTCGGGATCGGGAGATCTGTTCCACAACGTCAGCGTCACCTTCCGCAGCAAGCTGCTGCGCGAGGTCGCGGGGGAGCAGAAGTTCGTCGTCTGCTACGTCACCGACCCCACCGGCGAAGGCGTGCTGCTGCCCGTGGACAACGAGGAGCAGTGGGTTTTCCATGTGCCCTGGTTCCCGGAGCGCGGGCAGACGCTGGAGCACTTCACCGATGCCCGGATCATCGAGCACATCCGGGCAGCGGCCGGAATGCGCGATCTGGACGTGGAGATCACCGGGAGAGCACCGTGGCATGCGGCGGACCGCGTGGCGAACAGCTATCGGGACGGGCGTGTGTTCCTCATCGGTGACTCCGCCCACGAGATGCCGCCGACCGGCGCGTTCGGGTCCAACACCGGTATCCAGGACGCGCACAATCTCGCCTGGAAGATCGCCGCGGTCCTCCGCGGCTGGGCGGGCTCGACGCTGCTGGACAGCTTTGAGGCCGAGCGTCGGCCAGTGGCTCAGACCACCAGCGCGCGAGCGACCCTTCAGGCCGCTCGTGAACAGCACCCCGGCTACTCCGCCCGGACGGCGTCGAACGACTCCGCGGATCTGATGACCGTGGCGCTGGGCTACCGATACGCCTCGCGGGCGGTGGTCGGCGCGAACGCGGAGGACCCCGTCATCCCCGACGTCCTGTGCCTGAACGGCGAGCCCGGAAGCCGTGCACCGCATCTCTGGGTCACACGCGACGGGGTGAAGGTTTCCACCGTTGACCTCTACGAGCGCTCTTTCGTCCTGCTCTGCGGGGGTCCCGGCTGGCGCACCGCGGCCGGCACCGTGGGCGCGCGGCTCAACGTACCGCTCGACGTCTACTCGATTGGCGACGGAGCGGAGTACGACCTGGACACCGGGGGCGCTGCGGACTGGTCCTCGGTGCACGGCGTCGCACCGGAAGGCGCGGTGCTGGTACGGCCGGACGGCTTCGTGGCCTGGCGGGCCGAGGCCGGGACGGCGGACATGGAAAAGGAACTGACCGGCGTTCTTCTTCAGGTCCTCGGGCGCTGAACGGCACCGCGGCTCGGCAACCCGAGCCTCACAAGAGCGACTTCTCCGGCGTCACCACAGAAATGGGAGCCTGTCCATGACACCACTAGAGACGGCTGCGGGCACGGCCCCACTGGCCGGCATAGGCGACAGCGGGCCGATGGATGCGGGCGAGGGCGACGCACGCCGGGAGCGTGTGGACGTACACCACCACTACACCGCTCCGGAATGGCTCGACTGGGCGGAGAAGCAGGAGATCGTCCAACGGCGGAGCCTGCCGCCGTGGACCCGGTGGGACCTCGGCACAGCACTTCGGATGATGGACGAGGCGGGTATCCGGACCAGCGTGTTCACCGTCGCGATGCTGGGCCGCCTCCAGGATCCGAAGGTGCGCAAGGAAAGCGCGCGTGTCGCACTGGAAGCCGCCAGTGACCTTGTCCAGAGCCATCCCGATCGCTTCGCCTTCTACACGCCGCTGTTCCTGGACAGCCCGGACCTGTCGATGTGGTCGCTCACCCATGGAATGGACGACCTCGGGGCGATCGGCGTCAGTGTGCGGACCAGCGCCAAGGGGGTCTATCTCGGCCACCCCGACCAGGACAGAATCCTGGCGGAGCTGAACGAGCGCTCGGCCGTGGTCAGTACGCACCCGATGGACGTCCCCGGAGGCGGTGCGGAGCTGGAGGGCGTGCCGCCGTTCCTGTGCGACTTCCTGATGGACACGACGCGCGCGGCGATCAGTCTCATCATCAACGGGACCTTGGACCGCTACTCGAACCTCAGCTTCATCCTGCCGCACGGAGGCGGTTTCCTGCCCTACATCGCCGGCCGCGTAGAGGTGTTCAGCGACTTCCTGACACCCAAGGTGGAACGCGCCCGGGTCCGTGACTACCTGCACCGCTTCTACTACGACACGGCCGGCCCCATGTCCCCTTCGGCCACGCCGAGTCTGCTGTCCACCGTGGATCCCTCCCGGATCCTCTACGGCAGTGACTGGCCCCCCACCCCGGCTCATCTGGTCACGGGTGTCACCGCTCCCGCGCTCGACAACGATCCCGCCCTCGACGAACAACAGCGCCGCTGCATCAACCGCGACAACGCGCATCGTCTTCTTCCGGCGCTTGCCACTCGCCGATAGCGGCTTCGAGGAGGGGACACCGGCAGTGCGGCGGAGGACCGGTGACCTGGCCCCGGACCGTGATCGGTCCGGGGCCCACGTGCCGGCGCCTCCGGCAGGCTCCTGGTCGCAGGGCGCCGACGAGCTTCCAGGGGGTCAGACGTCGGTGATGCGCAGGCCGGCGTGGGCCTTTTTGCGGCGGTGGCCTTGGCACGGTCGGCGCGGCGTGAACCGATGATCACCTGCTGGCCGACCTGGCCAACCGGTAGGCGAGCGCCCGGCAGCCTCGCCACCCGTGGTCCGCTGATCGACCCGGACGCGTTGTCGGCGGCGCTGCGGCCCGGCGACGACCACAGCCCGCGTTCGGCAGCGGTCGCTCTGGAGATCACCCATGCGACCGTGGGAAGCCTCGCCCGCAACGGAGTCCGCGCGAAGACATACGGCGGCCGGTGGGTTCGACTCGTCACGCACAAGGACGTGAGCGACGAGGACCTTCATGCGGCCCTGGCAGCGATCGAGCGGACCGTGCGGCATGTGCTCCGAAGCCTGACCCTCGCACCGGCCTCCGCCGTTCGCGAGCCGCCGTCGCCAAGCGCCGGCCGATGCCGCGTCCTACGACGTCGGCGTCGATGCCGACTGCCCGCCCACGCGGTCCAGGGGAATGACCTCCCGCCTCCTTCGTCCGGGTGCGGCATGCCGCTTTTGGCGTAATGAGCTGGTCGGGCTCTTCGGCCGTGTCAGCCTGTGGTCTTGTTTGATCACGGTCGTGCCGGGAGGCCGGGGTGTACCGCTCGCGTGTGTGGCTGTACGAACGGATCCGCCGTGGCGGCCCGGCGGATCCTACGGTTTCGGCACGGGTTTACGACCGCGGGCAGGACCTGGTGTCGGCGGCGCACCGCAATGGCCGGATCACCGTGCCGCGAGCGAACGAGGCGCCGGCCCTGGGCGGGCGGCGGCTCGTCGCCCGGCACCTCAGGCTCACTCGCCGCTACGCCTGCCACGACATCCTGGAGATTCTCCTGGTCAAGCCCGGTGCGTGGGCCGGGCCGCCGCTCTGGCGCAGGCCTGGGCTCAGGACGGCTTCACTGCCACTCATGAGGCGTTCCGTTCGGCGGCGAAGACCAAGGTCGGTGAACATGAGGGCACCCGGGTGCTGATCGAGGCGCTGCTGTCGCACCGGCAGTTGCCGGTCGCGGCGGTCATCGGCGGCATGCAGGCTGCTCTCGGCCTCGGCTCGGTCCGCATCGACCTGGTGGCCATCGAGGCCCGCCAGTGTGACGCCGTCTGTGAGGAGACGGGCGGCAGTCCGGCCGAGGGGGCGAAGGTCGTCGTCTCGCGGCACGCCCTGCCGTTGCCGCCCGATCCGCGTCCGATTCCGGACATGAGCACGTACGACCGGCTGCTGAAGCGGGTCACCAGCACCACCTCGAAGAAGGACACGAGCGCATGAGCCCCGCGAAGACCGCCCCCACCGATAGGGACGCCGAGGCCGGCTTTGAATATCAGGTGCCGCCACGGCGGATGCCGCTGCCGGAGACGGAACCGGAGGACGCGATCATCGACCCCGACGTCCTTCCGAAGGCGGGCACTGCGATCACCGAAGCAGGGGGCTCCAAGCCGCTGTTCCAGGTCTTCACCGAGCGGGAGGAGCCCAAGGCCACCGCGGTGGCTTCCCACGCCCCCTGCGGCGCGTGGGGCAAGACCTACGTCGGCCCTCGTCGATGCGCGGCGATCGCCGACCGGCTCCGCCGGAAGAGCACGCTGATCCAGACGGGCACTGACTCCTACCGGTTGAAGACCGCCGAGAGCGAGCACCTGTTCAGCAGGCGATCGTGATGGTGGCGGGAAAGAAGGGGGAAGGGGCGGAGCGGTCGCCCCGCCCTGACCTGCTGGCGCGTCTGGACGCCGAGCTGGGCCGGATCGATGAGCAGCTGCACGCTCTGGCCGCCGCCAAGGACCGGGTTCAGGGCCTGCTGGAGGCGGTGGTGGCCATCACCAGGGAGGTGGAGCTGCCCGCGGTGCTGCACCGCATCGTGACCACCGCCATGGACCTGGTCGGTGCCCGGTACGGGGCACTGGGAGTGCTCGACGCGTCCGGCGAGTTCCTGGAGCAGTTCATCGTCGGCGGCCTGTCCGAGGAGGAACGGTCGGCCCTGGCAGAGGTGGGGTTTCCTCGCGGTCGGGGCGTGCTCGGGCACCTGATCCGCCACCCCGAACCCTTGCGGGTGGACGAGATCTCCTCCCATCCGTCCTCAGTCGGGTTTCCGCCCGGCCACCCGCCCATGCGCACCCTGCTGGGCGTCGCCGTCAGCGTCCGCGGTGACATCTACGGCGACCTCTACCTCTCCGAGCGACGCGACGGACGGCCCTTCGACGTGCACGACGAGACCATCGTCATCGCCCTTGCGCGCGCCGCCGGTATCGCGATTGACAACGTCCGGCTCTTCGAACAGGTTCGTACCGGGTCCGAGCAGTTCCAGCGGCGTCTGCTGCCGGAGCTGCCCGACGTGCGACCCTTGGACGCCGCCGCCATCTACCGGCCCGCCGCCAAACCCCACCATCTGGGCGGCGACTGGTACGACGCCATCCTGCTTCCGGACGGCGCGGTGGCGGTCGTCATCGGTGACGTGGTCGGTCACGATCTGCATGCCGCCGCCGCCATGGCCTCCACCCGCAATATGCTGCGCGCTCTGCTGTTCACCCTGCGGACTCCGCCCAGTGCGGTCCTCGCCCAGCTCGATCGCACCCTGGAGGCCATCACCGACAACCCCGTCACCACCACCAGCCTGGCGCGCATCGAACCCGAGGGGGCTGCCTGGAGGCTGCACTGGAGCTCTGCGGGCCACGTCCCGCCCTTGCTGATCGCCCCGGGGGGCCGGGCGGAATACCTGTTCATGGAGCCCGGACTACCACTGAACGTCGACGTCGGGCAGCCCCGCCCCGACCACACCCACCCCCTGCCCCCGGACACCACCGTGGTCTTCTTCACCGACGGCCTCATCGAACACCCCGACCACCCCCTCGACGAGAGCCTGGACGAACTCGCCGAACTCGCCACCACACACGCGGCCCTGCCCCTGCAGGACTTCGTGCAGGCCCTGGCCGACCACCACCCCAGCGATGCGCACGACGACATGGCCATCCTCGCCTTGCGCACCCCGCGCTGAAGCCGCCCGGACCCACTGCGGCCAAGAGGCAGATCCCTCGGGTCACACATCCCTCCGAGTGGTCACCCGAAGCAATCCCGGCAGAGCACATTGCGAAAGGTCATACAGATGAGCGGCGGTGTCGTGGATCCGGGAGGGTCAGCCAACGGTGGACGAGGGAGCAGAGCCGAGGGGAAAACTTCCCGATGACCGTTGTGAGCCGCGACAAGCTCCGGATCGGTGGCCTGACGGCCCTGCAGATCGGCGCAGTCGCCGCGCTGTACTGCGCCTCCGGCAAGCTGGGACTCTTCCAGCAGTTCATGCGCGGCCAGGTCACGCCGCTGTGGCCTCCGACCGGCATCGCCCTGGCCGGCCTGCTCCTCATCGGCCTGCGGGTCTGGCCCGGGATCGCGCTAGGCGCCCTCCTGATCGACATCCCACTGGGACCGTCAACCCCCGCCGTGCTCGCCATCACGACAGGCAACACACTCGCCCCCCTCTGCTCCTACGCACTCCTTCGCCGCAGCGGGTTCCGCACCCAGATGAACCGCCTCCAGGACGCGCTCGCACTGGTCTTCCTCGGCGCGCTCACCGGCACGCTCATCAGCGCGACCGTGGGCAGCAGCATCCTGAGCGTCGCTCACGCGCTGCCCCCCGGCGGGTTCTGGCTCACCTGGTGGATCTGGTGGACCGGCGACGCCATGGGCGTCCTGCTGGTCGCGCCGCTGCTGCTCGTCCTCCGCTCGGCGCACTGGCCGAAGGGCACACCGCCATCCCGATGGGCGGAGGCATCGCTGCTTGTCGCGGCCACCATCGGCGTCGGGCTCCTCGAAACCTTCCCCGCACCGCTGCTCTTCCTTGGCTTCCCGCTGCTGACCTGGGCAGCCTTCCGCTTCCAGCGCGCCGGAGCCACGCCCTGCGCGCTGGCCGTATCCACCTTCGCCATCCTCGCCGTCACGCACAGGGCAGGCCCGTTCGCCGGTCACACGCTGCTCACCAACATGATTTCACTGCAGGCCTTCAACGGCGCCGCCGCGCTGACCGCGCTGTTGCTCGCCGCGGCCATCACTGAGCGAAACCAGACCCAGGAAAAGATCGAAGAGGCCTGCAGGCGACTCTCCGAGATGGTGGCGAGAGCCGCACCGGACACCGGCGGCCCGCTAGCGCTTCCCAACCACCAGGGCGACGAGGGAGAGAACGGCGGACAGACCCGGGCATCGTGATCAATCAGCAATTCGCGCGAGTACTACCTGGTGGGTCGGAGCGTCGTCTCTGACACTGCCCACAGATGGGCCGCGTCCTCCTCGTCCAGTGCGTGGGGCCACACGCCGCGCCTCGAGCTGGTAGCGCAGGAGTTTGGTGCGGGTCGCGCCCGGCATCACGGCGTCGGCGGTGATCGCGCCGCCGGCCCACCGCTTGGCCGCCTCGACGTTCGAAGAGCACGTTGGCGGTCCAGCCGTACTTCTGACCGCCGCCCACCAAGCCCTGGGCGCGGGGGCCGACCGAGGTCCGGACCGGGTGATCCTTTCGTGTCTCCGGTCCAACGCAACTTGTTGTTAGACTGGTAGAGACGTTGATCGTTTGTTGAGGAGCCCAGACATGGTGGTGGACGACGACATCTCCGGGTGATATCCGGACCCGACAGGCCACCGGCCGGTGCGTGGAAGCGCCGCCGACGTGGCCTCGCTGTCGTCCCCTCTTTCCCTCTGTCTGCTGCCGGGGCAGAAGTGTCTTCCCTGCCCCCTCCCCACGAGGTCACCTCCATGTCCGACGCTTCCGTCGTCTGCTCGAACCTGTCCTTCACCTGGCCCGACGACACTCTCGTCTTCCAGGACCTGTCCTTCACCGTCGGCTCCGGCCGCACTGGCCTCGTCGCGCCCAACGGTGCCGGCAAGAGCACGCTGCTCAAGCTCATCGCCGGTGAACTGCGGCCCGGCACCGGGTCGGTCTCCGTGGCCGGCACCCTCGGCTACCTCCCGCAGAGCCTCCCCCTGACCGGCGACCTCACGGTCGCCGAGGTGCTGGACGTCGCCGCGATCATCCGGGCTATCGACGCCGTGGAGTCCGGGGACGTCGACGAAGAACACTTCACCACCATCGGCGACGACTGGGACATCGAGGAACGCACCCGCGCTCAACTCGACCGCCTCGGTCTGGCCGACCTCACCCTGGATCGCAGCCTGAGCACCCTCAGCGGCGGCCAGGTCATCTCTCTGGGTCTCGCTGCCCAGTTGCTGAAGCGGCCCGACGTGCTGCTGCTCGACGAGCCCACCAACAACCTCGACCTCGACGCCCGGCACAAGCTCTACGACGTGCTGGAGGACTTCAACGGCTGCCTGCTCCTGGTCAGCCACGACCGCGCCCTGCTCGACCGCATGGAACGCGTCGCCGAACTCGACCGCGGCGAACTGCGCTTCTACGGCGGCAACTTCACCGAGTACGAAGAGGCCGTGCGGGCCGAGCAGGAAGTCGCCGAGAAGAACGTCCGCAACGCCGAGCAGGAGCTGAAGCGGGAGAAGCGGGAGATGCAGCAGGCCCGCGAACGCGCCGAACGCCGGCAAAGCAATGCCGCCCGTAACCTGAAGAGCGCCGGTCTGCCTCGTATCTTCGCCGGCAACATGAAGCGGGGCGCGCAGGAGTCCGCGGGCCGGGCGGGCCAGATGCACGCCGGCCGGGTCAGCGAGGCGAAGGCCCGGCTGGACGAGGCCGGGCGCGCGCTGCGCGAGGAGCAGCGCATCACGCTGGACCTCCCGGACACCAATGTGCCCGCCGGACGCAACCTGTTCCTCGGCGAGCAGCTCTGCGTCAGGCTCGGCGACAAGGACGTGTTCGCCGGCCAGGGTGTCGACCTGACCATCCGGGGTCCGGAGCGCATCGCGCTGACCGGTCCCAACGGTGCCGGCAAGAGCACGCTGCTGCGTCTGCTCAACGGCGACCTGACACCACAGAGCGGCGAGATCAAGCGGGCCGACGGCCGCATCGCCTACCTCTCGCAGCGCCTCGACCTGCTGGACCTGGACCGCACGGTCGCCGAGAACTTCGCCGACTACGCCCCGGAGCGGCCGGAGGCCGAGCGGATGAACCTGCTCGCCCGCTTCCTCTTCCGGGGGCCTCGCGCCCATCTGCCCGTCGGGGTGCTCTCCGGAGGCGAGCGGCTGCGCGCCACCCTGGCCTGTGTGCTGTGTGCGGAGCCCGCTCCGCACCTGCTGCTCCTGGACGAGCCGACGAACAACCTCGATCTGGTCAGCGCAGGCCAGTTGGAGAGCGCCCTGAACTCCTACCAGGGGGCCTTCGTGGTGGTCAGCCACGACGAGCGGTTCCTGCGCGAGATCGGCGTGAACCGGTGGCTGCGGCTGGCTGACGGCGAGTTGAAGGAGACAGGGGCCCCTGAGGTGTGAGCCGCCGACGTGTCGACCTGGCCCGTGTCCGAGGCATGCCGCCCCGCGGGCCGAACACCGATCACGTTGAACGGACCCCACATGCCTCAGCCCGCTCTGCTCACCCACGACCTCGTCCACACCCTCGGCGACCGACGGCTGCTCGACGGTGTCTCCCTGACCGCCTCGCCCGGGCACCGCATCGGGCTGATCGGGGAGAACGGCGTCGGCAAGTCGACCCTGCTGCGCCTGCTGGCCGGGACGGACGAGCCCGACGCCGGCAGCGTCACGCGCCCGCCCGACCTGGGCTTTCTTCAGCAAGAGATGCCCTACGACACCGACGCGACGATCGCCGACGTACTCGACGACGCCCTGCGCGAAGCCAGGGACGACCTTGCTGAGCTGGAACGGCTCACCGAGCAGCTCGCGCGGACCGCGCAGGATGCGCCCGAGTACGCCGGCCTGCTCGACGCGTACGGCGTCCGGCTCGAACAGGCCCAGGAACGGGAGGCCTGGGACGCCGACCGGCGTGCCGCGCTCGTGCTCGACGGCCTCGGCCTCGGCGCCTTCGGACATGACCGGACGCTCGGGTCGCTGTCCGGCGGGCAGCGCGGCCGGCTCGCGCTGGCCGGGCTGCTGGTCCGGCGGCCCTCCGCGCTGCTGCTGGACGAACCCACCAACCATCTCGACGACGGTGCCGCCGCCTTCGTCGAGGACCAGGTACGCACCCTGCCCGGGGTCGTTGTGGTGGCCAGCCACGACCGGGCCTTTCTGGACGCCGTGTGCACGGACTTGATCGACCTCGACCCGGCGATGGACGGTCCGGTCCGCTATGGCGGCAACTACAGCGCCTACCTGGCCGAGAAGCGTGCCGAGCGGGACCGCTGGGAGCGACGCTGGGCCGAGGAACAGGAGGAACTGGCCGCGCTGCGGGTCTCCGCTCAGGTCACCGCGCACCGCGTCGCACCGGACCGGGGACCGCGCGACAACGAGAAGATGGGCTACGGCCACCGTGCGGGCCGGGTCCAGAGCCAGATCTCCCGGCGGGTGCGCAACGCCATCCGCCGCCTGGAGGAGCTGGAGCGCTCCCAGGTCGGTGAGCCACCGAAGCCGCTGCGGTTCAAGAGCACGGCGCTCGCGGCACCGGGGGCGGAGGGCGACGGTCCGCTGGTGTCCCTGGACGACGTACGGGTACCTGGCCGGCTTGCACGGGTGAGTGCGCAGGTTTCGGCGACCGACCGTCTGCTGGTCACCGGTGGGAACGGGGCCGGGAAGTCGACTCTGCTGGCCGTGCTCGCCGGGCGGCTCGCGCCCGAGGGCGAGGTGCGGCGGCGGCGCGGACTGACCGTGGGCCTGCTCGCCCAGGACACCGTCTTCGACCGGCCGGGCCGGTCCGTCCGGGACACCTATGAGCTGGTGCTGGGAGCCGAGCGGGCCGAAGCAGTACCGCTGGGCTCGCTCGGTCTGATGCACGAAGCGGACCTGGACAAGCCCGTCGGCCGACTCTCGGTCGGACAGCGCAGGCGGCTCGCGCTGGCGCTGCTGGTGGCGCGACCGCCGCAGTTGCTGCTGCTTGACGAACCCACCAACCACCTGTCGCCGAGCCTGTGCGACGAATTGGAGGTGGCGCTGGGCACCGGCCCCGGCGCGATCGTGCTGGCCAGCCACGACCGCTGGCTGCGGGAGCGCTGGCAGGGACGGGAAATCCGGCTCGGCTCCGACCTCGAGCGCTCGGGCAGTACGGGTCACAGGCTTCGCGCCGGTGGACACCGCCAGACCGGGCAGGGGGTTGGGTTGGCCAGATAACGGTCGGAAGGGACGGCACAGTCAGGCAACGGTGAAAGCGGCCCCGGCCGCCGCGGCGGTGGAGAGGACTTCGCGGCGGACCAGGGGGAGGGCGCGGGCGATGGTGTCGAAGGCGTCAGGACCGTCTCTTCACCGGGAACGTCAGCGACATCGACAGCCATGCGTACACCGGTCCCAGCGCGTTCATGGCGATCACGGACACCCACGCCGCCCACGGGTTGCCGACGTCGTAGCCGAACCCGCCGAAGAACGTCGCGAAATAGCTGGCGAAGCCGAAGAACATGCCGGGGATCAGCGAGAACAGCTTGAGCTTGCCCGTGTACATCAGCGCGGAGTTCACGACGAGGACGCACAGCGCCCCGAACGCGTTGCGGGCGAGTTGGCCCTCGCCGAAGGCCGTGCCCTGATGGGTCTCCAATAACACGATCACCAGGGCGTACGTCGAGCCCATCGGCATGGCCAGCCACAGCCGCTTGGCGTCGGGGAGGTTCGGCCCGCCGCGCAGGAACATCCCTGCCCAGGGGATGAAGATGGCCCACGGCGGCAGATGCCATACGGTGCCACCGATGAACGCGGTCGTGGCCGCCAGCAGCGACGCCGCGATCTCGTGGGGTATCCGCTCGCGCCTCGGCGGGGCCTCGACCGACGTCGTCTGCCGGCCTGCGGTCGTCTCGGCCATGTCAGGCCCTCCGACGGGTCACGAGGGAGCTGTCGAGTTCCGCGGAGAACGTCGAACGGCTCACGACACGGCCCGACTTGACCACCGCGGTACGGACGGGCCGCTCCAGGAGCACCGAGTCGTAGTCGTCCGTGTCGAGCACGACGAGGTCCGCGACCGCGCCCTCGCGTACCCCGTAGTCCGCCTCCGGGAGCCCGATCACCCGCGCGGCGTCGTACGTCACCATGCGCAGCACCCGGCGCAGGTCCGCCGGGCCCGACAGATGCCCGAGCCGGGCCAGCAGCAGCGCCGCCTCCAGGACGTCACCGGTTCCGTACGGGGTGAACGCGTTGCGGATGTTGTTGGTGGCGCACGCCGTGAGCACGCCCGCCTCCCACAGTTCCCGCACCGGGGCGATGCCACGGCGTACCGCCGTGTCGTCGCCGCGCCCGCCGAGGAACAGATCCGTCGCCGGCAGTGGCACCACGGCCACACCCGCCGCGGCGAGTTCGGCCAGCACGGCGCGGCGCTCGGCGGGCGGGCGGCCGCCCAGGGAGGTGGCGTGGCCCAGGGTGACGCGCCCGGACAGGCCACGTGCGACCGTGCGGGCCGCGATGAACTCGGCCAGCGCGAACCGCTCGTCGCCGCAGTCGTCCGCGAAGTCCGCGTGGAGATCGGCGGGCACCCCGTACTCGGCGGCGAGGTCGAGCACCAGCTCCACCTGCCGGTGGCAGTCGGCGACCGACGCCTCCGAGTAGGTGCAGCCGCCGACGGCGTCGGCGCCCGCGTCCAGCGCCTTGCGCAGCAGCTTCTCCGTGCCGGGCGCCCGGAAGACGCCCTCCTGCGGGAACGCGACGACCTGCAGGGTGACCAAGTCGGCCCAGGACTTCCGCAGTTCGAGCAGCACCTCGAAGCCGACAAGGCCGGCCACCGGATCGACGTCGGGGTGGGCACGGACGGTCGTGGTCCCGTTCAGGACGCACATCCGCAGCACCCGCTCGGCGCGCGCCCGCACGTCGTCACGGGTGAAGCCGGCCTTGAGTTCGGCGGTGACGCGGATGGCGTCGGCGAGCGTCCCGGTGGGATTGGGCCGCACGGAGTCGAGCAGCGCCTTGTCGGGGTGCAGATGCGCCTCGATGAGCCCCGGGATCACCACCCGTCCCGCGCAGTCGAGCACCTCGGCGCGGCCGGGCGGCTGAAGGTCCTGGCCGATGGTCTCGATGCGTCCGTCCCGGATCCGGATGTCTGCCGGGTCCGGGGAGTCCTCGACGCGTGCGTGACGCAGCAGCAGAGCGCTCACGAGGGGTTCTCCTCACGTGGTCGTGGCGGTTGGGGACCGTACGTGCGGGGAGTGCGGGGGCGGTGCTTGCGGCGGGTCAGGTCAGGTGCCGGCGGGGAAGTCCGCTTTGCGGATCATGCTGGCCGCCGCGCGGCGACGGGGCACGGGCCGGGCTTGGAGGAGGTAAGGGTCCAGGAGTCACACCAGGACGATAGGAACACCGGCGCCGAGGGTCATTGGCGGCGATCGCCAGTGTGGACGCGGGCGCGTTGACGCTCGCTGACAGTGTCCGTGGGCATGACGACAGAAGCCGTCGGCGGCTGCCGCGAATTGTATACACACTCGCGTCCTGGCCGTTTACAGCGGCAGGGCGGCCGCTCATAGTGAGCTGCGTGGCCTCAGTCCGCGCCGCCTCGGCGCTGCCCGCCCGCACCCCTGCCGGAGTCCTGACCGTGGCAGGGGCGCTGGAACTGCCCGCTCTCGCGGGCGCCCGCCTGGCGGCCGGCCGGGCCGGCGCCGGGCGCGCGATCAGGGTCGCCAACATCATGGAAGTGCCGGACATCATCCGCTGGATGCGCGGTGGCGAGTTTCTGCTCACCACCGCCTACGCGGTGCGCGACGACGAACAGGCGCTGGCGGACCTCGTTCCCGAACTGGCCGCCCGCGGCCTCGCCGCCCTCGGCGTGAAGGTCGGCCCGTATCTGCCGCGGCTGCCCGCCCGGCTGCTGCGCCGTGCCGACGAACTTGCCTTCCCCGTGGTCGAGTTGCCCGGGTGCGTGATGCTCAACGACATTCTCTCCGAAGTCATCGGCACCGTCGTCAACCGCCAGGCCCTCAGCCTCGAACGGTCCCAGGCACTGCGGGACCGGCTCGCGCGGGCCGTCCTCGACGGCGGTTCCTACCGTGAACTCGTCGCTCTGCTCGCGGGCGAGACCGACTGCACCGCCGCCATCCGCGGCGCCGACGGGACGATCCTCGCGGCGGTCGGTGACGTACCGCAGCACGCCGTGGCGCCTCTCACCCGGCCCATCACGGTCGGCCACCGGCCCAGCGGTGACGTTGCCCTGTGGACGGCGGACGGCCAGGAACCCGACCCGGAGCAGGCCACCGCCGTGGAGCACGTGGCGAGTCTCGCGGCCATGCTCGCCGTGCAGGAGCGGGTGCTGGCCGAACGTGAACGCCGCTACCGCACCCTGCTGTCGACCGAGCTCGTCTCCCACCCGCCGCGCGACCGCGCCGAGTCGGCGCGCCGGGCAGCGGCCCTCGGCTGGGACCTGGAACGCCCCCGCGCCGCCGTCGTCGTGGAGACCGCGTCGGCCGCCGAGGGCGGCGGCGCCCGCCTCACCGAGGACCGGCTGCTCGCCGCGGCCCGCACCGCCCTCGGCGCGGACACCCCGGCCTGGGGAACCCCTGGCGGCCTCACCCTGCTGGTGGCCCCGGGTGAGCCGGACCGCACCGCGCTGCGCCGCGCCGTCGCCGCCGCCTGCCCGGGGCGGATCGTGGCCGTCGCCGCGGGCACCGTCCGCGACGACTTCGCCGATCTGCACCTCAGCCACAGCGAGGCCCTGTCCGCGCTCGCCCTCGGCCGCGAACTCGACGGCCTCGCACGGTCGTTCGTCCGCCTCCACGAGGAGAGCGGCGTCTACCGGCTGCTCGACCAGTTGCCCGCGCCGGAACTCCAGGCCCTGGTCGAGGAGACGCTCGGCCCGTTGCTGCGCTACGACGCCGGGAACGACGGCAGCCTCGTGCACAGCCTCGCCGTGTACCTGCGGCACGACCGCAACGGCGTGGAGGCCGCCGAGGAACTCCACATCCACTACAACACGCTGCGCTACCGCCTCAAGCAGATCGAACGGCTCACCGGCACCCCGGACAAGGACCCGATGCGCCGCCTGCAGACGGAACTGGCCGTGCACGCACACCGGTTGCTCAGCGCGCGCGCACGCTGACCGGCGCCGCGACGGCCGCCCGCAAGGCACGCCATCGCGGCAGCCAGAACAGCAGACACAGCAGCACCGGTCAGCGGCAGGACGTGCCACAGGCGGCCGCCGAGACCGAACGAGAGCAGCACATCAAGGCGAGCCGCGTACGCAGGCACTGTCAGCTGCTGCCGGTGATCGGCGCCCTCCCGCTGGCACCGGTCGCCGAAGACAGCACCCCCGGGGGCGGCCGTACGGTCGACTCATGGAGCCGACCCCGAGCGCAACCGCCGCCCGAACCGCCCCCAAGTCCGCCGCGTCGACCGCGACGCACACGACCAACTCCGTACGCCGCGACGCCTATGCCGACTCCGTCGCCCTGATGCGTGCCGCTCAGCACCTCACCGGCCTGGCCGGCATCGACGCCGCCAGCCTCGTCATGGCGACCGAGCCCAATCTCCGGCTGCTCGCCGATGCCGGGCTGCTCACCGACGAAGGCCGCGCCGCCCGCCCCGCAGATCTCGTCGTCGCCCTGCGCGGCACCGTCGAAGCCGTCGAGCACGCCCTCGACGAGGTGCCCGCACTCCTCGATCAGCCGGCCCAGGACGCGCAACCCGGGTTAGGGGTGGGGGAGATGGTGCCGCGTGCGCTGGTCGAGGCGGACCCCGCGACCAGCCTCGCCCTGATCTCCACCCCCGGGCCGTACGCCGCCGCCGAGGCACTCAAGGCGCTGCGGCTCGGCATGCACGCCTTCGTCTTCAGCGACAACGTGCCGCTCGCCCAGGAGATCCGGATCAAGCAGGAGGCCCACCGGCAGGGACTGCTCGCCATGGGACCCGACTGCGGCACCTCGCTCCTCGACGGGATTCCGCTCGGCTTCACCAATGCCCTGCGCCCCGGCCGCATCGGTCTGATCGGCGCCTCCGGCACGGGACTTCAACAGGTGTCGTGCCTCCTGGACGCCGCCGGCGAAGGCGTCCGGCAGATGATCGGGACCGGCGGGCGCGACCTGAGCGCCGAGGTCGGCGCGCGCACCACCCTCGACGCACTCGACCTGCTCGACGCCGATCCCGGCTGCGCTCTGATCGTCCTGGTCTCCAAACCGCCCGCGCCGGACGTCGCCGAACGCGTCCTGGCCCGCGCCGCACGCGCGGATAAGCCCGTCGTCGCCGCGTTCCTCGGCCCCGACCGGGCGGCCTCCCGCGGCCGGGTCACCGTCGTCGGCACCCTGCGGGACGCGGCCCGCGCCGTGCTGACCGCCCTCGGCGCCACCCCGCCGCCCGCCTGGACGCCGCCCTCGGTGAGCCCGGGCCGAGGCCGCCACCTGCGCGCCCTGTACGCGGGCGGCACCTTCGCGTACGAGGCACGGCAGTTGCTGCCCGACGCGGTCACCGCAGTCCGGCCCTTCGCTCCGGGCGGCGAAATCTCCCTGCTGGCACGGCACTTGGTGCTCGACCTCGGCGACGACGCCTACACCGCCGGCCGCCCGCACCCGATGATCGACCCGACGGTCCGCGCCGCCCACCTGCGCGCCGCGCTGCACGACCCGAACACCGCCGCAGTCGTCCTCGACGTGGTCCTCGGCCACGGCGCGGGCCCCGACCCGGCCGCCGCCCTCGCCGCCGAACTGGACCGGGTCCCGGCGTCCGAACGGCCCCCCGTGCTCGCGTTCGTCGTCGGCACCGAGCGCGACCCGCAGGGCACCGCCACCCAGCGGAGCCGCCTCACGCAGGCGGGCGCCCACCTCGCGCCGACCAGTACGGACGCGGCCGAATGGGCCGTGGCCCTGATCGGCTCGGCGGCACACGGCCCCGTAGGGACACGGGACTTGACGTCGACCGGATGACCCACCGCCCGTTTCGGCAAGACCACGTCAGGAGACCCCACGTGAACGCTCCCACCACGCCCGCCCTGCTCGGCGCGGGCGACACCCCGGCCCGGATCGCCGCCGTCGGCGTCGCCGACTTCGCCGACGTCCCGCGCACCGCGGGCGCCCGGGTCGACGGCCTCGACTGGCGTCCCCCGGCCGGCGGCGACCCGGACGCCGGCTGGAACCTCGCCGAGCTCACCGCCCACCCGCTCGTCGAGGAGGCCAACCGCACCGCCGTGGCACGCCTGCTGGCCGCCCGGCCGCTGTGGCGCGACGTCCGCCCGGCCCGCGAGGTACTGCCCGTCCTCGACGACCGCGCCACCGGCGAACGTGTCCTGCTGCACGCCGGACCCCCCATCGGCTGGTCCGACATGTGCGGGCCGATGCGCGCCGGCGTGATCGGCGCCGCCTTACTGGAAGGCTGGGCCGACACCCCGGAGAAGGCCGAACTCCTCGCGGACTCCGGTGCGTTGCGCTTCGAGCCGTGTCACCACCACGAGGCCGTCGGGCCGATGGGCGGCATCACGTCCCCGTCCATGCCGGTGCTCGTCGTCGAGGACCCGGCCACCGGGCGCCGCGCGTACGCCAACCTCAACGAAGGCGCCGGACGCTGTCTGCGCTACGGCGCCCTCGGCGACGACGTCATGGAGCGGCTGCGCTGGATGACCGACGTGCTCGCCCCCACCCTGGACACCGTCCTGGGCACCCTGCCCGAGGGGGTCGACCTGCGCGCGATCACCGCACAGGCCCTCCAGATGGGCGACGAGTGCCACAGCCGCAACACGGCCGCGTCCGCGCTGCTCCTGCGGGAGATCGCCGCCCCGCTGTCCCGGACGGAGCACGGCCCGGACGTCCTGGAGTTCCTCGCCGCGAACCATTACTGGTTCCTGAACTTCTCCATGGCCGCCTCCAAGCTCGCCACGTCCGCCGCGCACGGCGTGTCCCACTCCACCCTCGTCACCACGTTCGCCCGCAACGGCGTCGAGGTCGGCATCCGTGTCAGCGGCCTCGGCGACGCCTGGTTCACCGCGCCCGCCGCCCGCATCGAGGGGCTCTACTTCGCCGGATACGGGCCCGAGGACGCCAACCCCGACATCGGCGACAGCGCCATCACCGAGACCAACGGCCTCGGCGGCTTCTCGCTCGCCGCCGCCCCCGCGATCACCGGGTTCGTCGGCGGCACCGTCGACCAGGCGCTGCGCACCAGCCGCGACATGGCCCGCATCACCCTCGCCCGGCACGAGGCGTACCGGCTGCCCGCGCTCGGCGGTCTCGGTTCGCCCGTGGGGATCGACCTGCGTGCCGTCGTCGACACCGGCATCGAACCCGTCGTCACCACCGGCATCGCCCACCGCGAACCGGGCATCGGGCAGATCGGTGCCGGACTCGTGCACGCCCCGATGGAGTGCTTCGTCAAGGCGCTCGCCGCCTTCCCCGTACCGCGGGACGAGGAGCCGGAGGACACCCGGACGCCATGAGCCCGACCACCCTGCCGGGCCTGGTCAGCGAACTGGCCCGCGACGTCCTGGCGGGCCCCGCCCGTCCCGCCCGCGTCATCGCCGTCGCCCGGCAGGCGCTGTATCTGCTCCCGCACGGACAGCGGGAACCGCTCGCCCTGGTGGTGCCCGGTGCCGTGCGGGTGCCGGCCGCCGTCGTCCTGCCGCGCGCCGCGGGGGAACGGCCCTTCCACGGGCTGACCCCCGGCCGTACGGGACGCGTCGGGGCCGGCCGGATCGCGATCGGATCCCTGTGCCTGACCGCGGGGGAGTTCTGGGCGCCGCCCCGCGCCCAGGACACCCCACCCGGCCCGGTCCTCGACCGGCTCGCGACGCTCCGCCCGCCCCGGCCGCTGCCGGCCGAGGTCCGCCCCGCCGCCCGTGCCCTCGTGCGCATGCTCGCGCACGGCGGCACCGTGGCCCGGCGGCGCGCGGCCCACGCCCTGCTCGGCCTCGGCCCCGGCGCGACCCCCTCCGGGGACGACTTTCTGTGCGGGCTGCTGCTCGCCGCCCAGGTGCAGCCGCGGCCGCCGGACTGGCTCGCGGCACTCGCACACGTCGCGGCAGAGACGGACGCGCTGACGCCGCCGGTCTCCGCGGCCCTTCTCCGGCATGCCGCCGAAGGCCTGTGCATCCCCCAGGTCGCGGTGCTGCTGCGGTCCGCCGCGACCGGCAGCGACTCGTCCGGCCCGGTCACCGCCCTGCTTGCCGTCGGCCACAGTTCGGGGTGCGACCTGCTGCACGGCCTGTGCGCGGGAGCGCGCCTGGCGACGCGCGCCCGCGACGGGGTCGGGCCGGGGTCCACACCGTCGTGATGTTCAGGACCCCTTGATGCCGTGGTCCGACGGCTCGCGCCCGTACCGGGAGGGCTTGGCGCCGCCCGAGGGGCCCGCGGCCGATGCCGCTCAACGCCCGCACCGAACGGTTCATGATCCAAACGAAAGACCCTGGCCCTCCTCCGCCTTCGCATCCTCCTGCGGTGACCGCCACGCGGCGCGACCACCGATTTCGGGGCAGAGCCATTCGCTGGACAGTCACTCCACCCGAAAGGAGGCGAAAGCCACTGGGCCGGACAGGCGGCGCGCGATCTTGGGTAATTCTTTGCAGCGGGCCGAGAGCCGACGGCCGCGGCCCGGAACCCGGCGGTCGCGGTCAGGGCGAGGCCCGTAGGTGTGTACACGGAAGGCGAAGCCGGCTCGAACCGACGGGGCGGACGGCGCCGACGTGGGTGCGGACGGGCCGACCGTATTCCGCACCTGACACACGCTCGTCCCATAGCTGAATACAAACTGGTTCGCCGGGACTGGCTGCGAGAAGCCGCAGGTGAGCGGGCTCGACCCGGAGGCCGGACGCGGGAGGTAACACATGTGCGGAATCACCGGCTGGGTGTCCTTCGACCGTGATCTGCGGTCCGAGAGCGCGACCTTGGACGCGATGACCGAGACCATGTCCTGCCGGGGTCCTGACGACCGCGGCACCTGGGCCGAGGGTCCCGTGGCCCTCGGCCACCGCAGGCTCGCGATCATCGACCTTCCCGGCGGGCGGCAGCCGATGAGCGTCCGGACACCCGAGGGCACCGTCGTGCTCGTCTACTCGGGCGAGACCTACAACTTCACCGAACTGCGCCGCGAGCTGACCGGTCTGGGCCACCGCTTCACGACCGACTCGGACACCGAGGTGGTCCTGCACGCCTACCTCGAATGGGAGGAGGGGCTCGCCAGGCGACTCAACGGCATGTTCGCCTTCGCGGTGTGGGACGGCCGCCACAACCGGCTCGTGATGGTCCGCGACCGTATGGGGATCAAGCCGTTCTACTACTACCCGACCTCCGACGGCGTGCTGTTCGGCTCCGAGCCCAAGGCCATCCTCGCCAATCCGCTGGCCCCCGCCCGGGTCCGCCTCGACGGACTGCGGGAAATGTTCGCGATGGTCAAGACGCCCGGACACGCCGTATGGGACGGCATGCGCGAACTGGAGCCCGGCACCGTCGTCACCGTCGACCGGCAGGGGATGCGCCGACGCGTCTACTGGCAACTTCAGACCCGTCCGCACACCGACGACCGCGCCACCACCATCGCCACCGTACGCTCACTGCTCGACGACATCGTCCGCCGCCAGCTCGTCGCCGACGTCCCCCGCTGCATGCTGCTGTCGGGAGGCTTGGACTCCTCCGCGCTGACCGCCCTGGCCGCCCGCCAACTGGCCGAGCACGGCGAGAAGGTGCGCAGCTTCGCCGTGGACTTCGTGGGACACGCCGACGACTTCGTCGCCGACGAGCTGCGCGCCACACCCGACAGCCCGTACGTGCACGACGTCGCCCAAGCCTCCGGCACCGAGCACCAGGACATCGTCCTCGACGCGCAGGCCCTCGCCGACCTCGACGTACGGGCGGATACGATCCGGGCGCGCGACCTGCCCGTGGGTATCGGCGATTTGGACTCCTCGCTCTACCTGCTCCTCCGGGCGATCCGCGAGCACTCCACGGTCGCGCTGTCCGGCGAGTCGGCCGACGAGGTCTTCGGCGGCTACCTCCAGTTCTTCGACGAGGAGGCCCGGCGCGCCGACACCTTCCCATGGATGGCCCAGGCCCAGCGCTTCGGCAGCGACTCAGGCGTCCTGAGCCCCGCTCTCACCAAAGCCCTGGACCTGAAGACGTACATCGCCGACAGCTACGGCACCGCCGTCTCGGACATCCGCCGCCTCGACGGGGAGAGCGACTTCGAGTATCGGATGCGGAAGATCTGCCATCTGCACCTCACCCGCTTCGTACGGGTCCTGCTGGACCGCAAGGACCGCCTGAGCATGGCGGTCGGGCTGGAGGTGCGGGTGCCGTTCTGCGACCACAGGCTGGTCGAGTACGTGTACAACGCCCCCTGGTCGCTGAAGTCGTTCGACGGGAGGGAGAAGAGCCTGCTCAGGGAGGCGACCGCCGACCTGATTCCGCGGTCCGTGTACGACAGGACCAAGAGCCCCTACCCGTCGACCCAGGACCCGAAGTACGCCGTCGCCATCCAGGAACACGTCAGGGACATCCTCGCCCGCCCGTCCCACCCGGTCTTCGACCTGCTCGACCGGGACCGGGTGCACCAAGCAGCCCACCGGGACGCCCCGCAGGTGACGCTGGCGTCGCGGCGCGGTCTCGAACGCACCGTGAACCTGGCACTGTGGCTGGACCTGTACAAGCCGGAGCTGACACTCACCTGACGCCGGGCACACCGCGGGCCGGTCCCGCCGGCGCCCACCGGCGGGACCGGCCCGCGGTGTGCCATCGGGCGCCGCCCTGGCTGATCGCGGCCGGCTGCCGTTCGCCCGTGGTCGACAGCCACCGCACCGGGATCGCTTATCTGTGTCGTTGGTACCGCCTGCGCGCCGACGGCCCGCGTGGCCCGGACGGGTGAAGACCGGCTCGGCCGCGCCGTTCGCGCTCGCCGGCGTCTTCCCTTCCGACAACGACACCTTCGCGGTGAACCTGGTGCTGGACGGCGAAGGCCCTCCGCCCGTGATTTGACGCGCAGGTGACCGCCGACCGCGCCGACGAGCAACGCCTCGCCGAGGGCTCACCACCCGCAGATCGGCGGGCTGCCGCCGTGGCCGCATGCGCCTTTGACGATCCCGTCGTCATGCGAGCCCGAGCCCGGGTGCGCCATCTCCTGCGACCAGCCGACGACGCCTACGGCACCGACGAAGTGGACCGACACGTCACCGCCTGGCTGGCAGCCCATCCGGACTTCACGCCGAAACACGACGGCCCGACCCGGGATCAGTGGGATGCCCTCATCCCGGGCTGAGGGCTTGCCCGGCACCTCACCTTCGACGCTCAGTGCCGGCAAACGTCCGCCGACACTCGTTTCTCTGGATGGGCAAGACAGTCAGCGGCGGGTGAGGCGGGTGAGGGTGACGCCGTTGGGGAAGGCGGTGCGCTCGGCGACATGGAAGACGGTGGGGTTGAAGGCGCCGTCGAAGGCCGGGATTCCGGCGCCGACGACCACCGGGTAGTTCTTGACGACCAGTTCGTCGATCTCGGGCAGGAGGGCGCCTGCGAGCTTGCCGCCGCCGCAGAGCCAGATGTCCAAGCCGGTGTCCTCCTGCCGCTTGAGTTCGCGGACGAGGGCGAGTGGGTCGCCCGGGACGACGGTGACGGCCGGGTCGGTGTCGGGCTTGAGGGTGCTGGATACGACGTACTGGCGCAGGTGCGCGTACGGATTGGTGATCCCCGCGTCGAAGGCGGGGCGGTAGGTGCCGAGGCCCATGACGACCGTGTCGAAGCGCCGGTTGGGCACGTCGGTGAGGCCCACGGCGGCGCGGTGGGCGGTCGGGACGGTCTCGGGGTACAGCGTGTTGGTCCAGGAGAAGTAGGCGGCGGTCTGCTGTTCGTCACCGGCGGGGAAGAAGTCGTACTCGCCTCCGGGGCCGGCGATGCGGCCATCGAGCGTGACACCGACGTAGTACACGAGCTTTCGCATCTCTGATGGCTCCATACGTAGTACTCTATGTGAAGTGGTTTGAACGTAGTACTACAGATGGAGTGATGTCAATGGTGAGGCGAAACGACCAGCGGCGTGCCGCCCTCGTCGACGCCGCGATCGAGGTGCTGGCCAGGGAAGGCGCGCGAGGTCTGACGTTCCGGGCGGTGGACACCGAGGCCGCCGTACCCGCTGGCACCGCGTCCAACTACTTCACCAGCCGCGACGACCTGCTCACCCAGGCCGGCGCCCGCGTGTACGAGCGGCTCCAGCCCGACGAGGCCACGATCGCCCGCCAGCAGACGGCCGGCCGCGACCGGGAGACCTACGCGGAGTTGATGCGTGAACTCGTCGGCCGCGTCGCCCGCTTCCGCACCGGCTACCTCGCGCTGCTCGAACTCCGCCTTGAGGCCACCCGCCGCCCCGAATTGCGCAAGGTCCTCACCGAGCGGGTCCGGGCCGACGTCGACGCCAACGTCGCCTACCACGAGGCCTCCGGCCTCCCCGGCGACGCCATGGCCGTCAAGCTGCTCATTCTGGCTATGAACTGGCTGATCGTCGAGCAGCTCACCCTGCCGGACGTCTTCACGGAAGCAGAGCGTGAACAACTGGTGACGGCCGCGGTCGAACGCATCGTGGCGGCGGAGTAGGCGGCGGACACGCACAGATCCCTCAACGCGTCCCGAGCCGGGCCGAGTTCTTTTTCCGAGCGCGGTGTTCATGGACACCGGTACCGTGCTCCTTGCGGGCGGCGGCGACGCTGAACTGGCGTACGACTGGGCACATTGTGAGTGCGCTGACGATGGGGGAGCGGAATGGGCGTCGCGACGGCGACGGTCCGTGCGGTGAACGGGCTGACCGCGCGGTGGGCGGCTGTCTCGGAGGACGCCACCGCGTTCTCGGCGGCGGGAGTGTGGCCGTTGCTGGCCCACCTGGCCGACGGGGCCGCGGGTGCTGCGCGGGCCGAGCTGGCGGAGGCTCTCGGGCTGCCCGCCGGGCAGGCGGCGGACGCCGCACGCGAGTTGCTTGGCGCCTTGGGTGCCATGCGGGGACTGCACACTGCCCTGGGACTGTGGACGAAGCGCACGCTGGAACTGCGGGAGGAGTGGGAGGCGGGCCTGCCGGCCGACGCCCACGGGGTGCTCACGGGGGACCTCGCGGCCGACCACCGGGCGCTGAACGCCTGGACCGTGAAGCGGACCGGCGGGCTGATCGACCGTATGCCGGTCACGCTGTCCGAGCGCACCGACATGGTGCTGGCAAGTGCGCTGGCCATGCGTACGGAGTGGCTGAGCCCCTTCCACGAGGTGGAGTTGGAGACGGCGTACGAGCCCTGGGCGACCAAGCCGCGGCTGGGCCTGCGGCGCTCCAGTGCCGTGCTGGACCGGGTCGGGTTGGCGGACACGCCCGACGGGCACGTCACCGAGCTGAAGGTGCTGGGGAGCAACGCCCTGGACGTGCACCTGCTGCTCGGTGAGGAGGGCATGACGCGGGGGCGAGTGCTGGGAGCGGGGATCGATATCCTCGCCAACCGGTGCGTGGTCCTCCCGGGGACAGGGCTGCCCTACGGGAACGTCGGACCCGGTCTGCGCGTGGACAAGGTGCGCCGCACGCGGCCCCAGCCGCCGTCGCTGGACGTGACGACCGTGGCGTATGACCTGAAGGCGAGCCACGATCTGCTGGGGCTGCACCGGTTGTTCGGACTCACGGAGGTACGGGACACCTCGCGCGGGCACTTCCCCGGCATCAGCGGCTCACCGCTCGCCATCGGGTCGGCCGAGCAGAGCACGATGGCGAAGTTCGGCGCGTTGGGTTTCGAGGCCGCCGCGGTGACGGCGTTCGCCGTGGCCGGCGGGGGCGTGCCCGACCGCCGCTACGTCACCACCAGGATCAGCGCCGACTTCGACCGGCCCTTCGGCTTCCTCGTCCTGCACCGCCACACGCGGCTCGTGCTGGCGGCGGGCTGGGTCACGGATCCGCTGCCGTCGCCCCAGTACGACTGGGACGACGAGCGGTGAACGGGGCCGCGTCCGGACAGGGAGGCGCGCGGCAAGGAGTACACCGAGGTGTATGTCGTTACCAGGGCAGGATCGCCGCTTGGGGCGGAGCTACGGCACGGCCTCGACGGACTTGGCGGTGGCAAGGAAATCCGCCAGCAGCCCGGCTTCCTACCTCATCATGGAGTTTTCCTGGGGCGACAGGGCTCTCAGCGGTGTGACCCGTACGCGTTCGCCGTCCGTGGCCCAGGTTGCAGCGACTCGTCCGTCGACGAGCACGACGCGCCGGCCGGCTACGGAGAGGCCGAGGTGTGCGTCGTCGATGATGCGGCTGCGGTCGTCGTAGCCGAGGATCGCGTTGTCGAAGGCGGGCAGGAAGCGAATGGGTGCGGGGGTGTCGGCGTCCGGTCGTGGGGCGTCGGGCAGGTCGAGCAGTTCACGTCCGCGTTCATCTCGGAAACCGACGAGTTCCTCGCGGATGGCCTTGACCGCTCTGGGCAGGCCGGCCAGACCGCTCCAGGCGCGGATGTGGGCCGTGGCGGCAGGGCCGTAGGCGGCGAGGTAGCGGCGTACCAGCTGCTGGCCGACGAGGTCGGCGTCGTCACCGGAAAGGGGCGCGATGTTCTTGCCGAGCCATGTGGTCAGTGGCACATTGCGGACACCCGCCCTGGTCTGCCACAGGCCACGCGGGGGCAGTTGCGCCATGGGGATCAGGGCCGCGATCAGCAGTTCGCCCAGCGCGCGGCGGGGCGGCTGGGGCCAGCGGTCCTCCAGGGCGGACACGAGTTCGGCCATCGTGCGAGGCCGGCCGTCGGCCATGGCGGTCAGCCCCGCAGCGGCGAGTTCGTCCAGGTCGATGCCTGCCAGATCGCGGCGGTAGGTGCCCAGTACCCGCTGCCGCAGCATGGTGTCGTGGCGGGAGCGCCAGTGGAGTGCGTCCGTGGCGGTGACCAGGTGGATCGTGCGGCGCATCAGATGCGTGCGCACGACATGCCGCCGGGTCAGTGCGTGGTCGAGTTGGTCGGGGGGCGAAGTCCTGCATCCGTGACCACAGCCCGATGAAGGGCTCTTGTGGTTCTTGTGCCTGGAGCCCGCACAGGTGAGCCACGGCGTCGGTGACCGTCGCGGCGCTGCGTTCGAGCAGGTCCTTGCGGGCGAGGGTGGCCCGGTTGAGATCGCGTCGGGTGAGAACGGCCATGGGAACTACCGCCCCGGCAGGCAACAGCCCCCGGGCCGCGAGCGGTACATGCGCGGCCCGGGGGACGTGTCGGCGGGGATGGGTCAGCCGTTGTAGGGCGGGGTGACGTCCAGAACCCAGGTCACGCCGAAGCGGTCGGTGAGCATCCCATACAGCGGCGCCCACTGGGCCCTGTCCAGCGGGCGCACGATGGTGGAGCCCTGGGCGAGCTTGTCCCACAGGGCGCTGACCTCGTCGGCGTCGTCCCCGCGCACAGAGACGAAGAACTGGTTTTTCCCCTGGTCCCAGGGCAGCTGGGAGGGCACGTCGTAGGCCATGACGTGGAATCCGTTGCCGCCGGCCACCTCACCCCACATCACCCAGTCCGCCTCGCTCTCGTTCTGTACCGCACCCGCGTCCTTGTAGGTCACGGCGACGGACCGGCCGCCGAACACGGACTGGTAGAAAACCAGCGCCTCGCGTGCCTGGCCCCGGAAGTTCAGGTGAGTGGTGGTCGTGACAGACATGGCGCTTCTCCTCGCAACCGATGGCGCGGGCGCGACCGGGCAGCCGCCGCCCGCCTGGGACCTCGACCGAGAGGACTGGCGCACCTTCCGCGCCGACCGCATCAGCGTCCGCACCCCCAACGGACCACGCTTCACTCCCAGGCCGCTCCCCAACGACGACGTATCCGCCTTCATCACCGGCCGCTTCCGCGGCACGGACGGCACAACCGCCGACTGGCCGTGCCGAGGCGAGGCCATCCTCCACCTGTCCGCACACGCCGTCGCCCCCTTCACGCCCGACGGCATCGTCGAAGAACTCGGCCCCAACCGATGCCGTGTCATCCTCGGCTCCTGGTCATGGACCGGACTCGCCGCCATCCTCGGCCGCTACGACGCCGCAATCGAAGACGTAAGCCCAACCCAACTCGCCACCGCTTTCGCCCTCCTCGCCAAGCGCTACGCACGCGCAGCACAGGCGAACACCAGCACCACATGATGGTCGACTGCGAAAGCTCCTTGCTCGCCATCACGATGGGAGAAGGACGCGCGTGCGCGCAGAGTCGAGGGCGGCCCCTACCCAGGGCGCAGAGTGCGGGGCCGCCCGAGCCTCGCGTCCTGTCAGCGCGGGGCACTCTTCGAACGCTAGAACCCAGTCCCCGGCTTCGCTCCTCCGGTGTGTCGGCCGAGTGAGTGCTGGCCACGGCTTCTCTCAGAGCGAGGCGCCACCGGCCGCGCTCGCGACGCCATGAGCCAGGCTCCCCGGGTCGGCTCCCGGTCTCTGCCGTACCGGAGCGACAGCTCGCCCGGAGTAATCGTGGCCATGGGCGAGGCGCCTCGCCGGACCCGTTGTCAGTGCCGGATGACACCATCCGGCCATGAGTGGCGAGTCTTTCAACTGGCACGATTTCCTTGGACGTTGGCAGGAGGAGTGGGTTCCGCGCGCGGGCGGGGACGAAGACGAGGACGGCGGGCAGACCGTCGTTCCCCTGGGCAGGCCCGGGGCGGACGAGGCGGCGATCGCCGCGGTCGAGGAGCGGCTGGGGCGGCGGCTGCCGCCCTCGTACCGGGAGTTCCTGGCCGTGAGTGACGGGTGGCACGTGGAGCAGACGGCCGGGGTCTATCAGCTCGGCGGCGCCGCGGACATCGACTGGTTCCAGGATCCGTTCGGCATGACCCCGATGTACGAGGAGAACCTGGGCGACGACCCGCGCAAGGAGGACGTCCTGCTGGCCGGGATGTGGCGACGGGCGCTACAGCTGGAGACGGACTCCGACATGTCGTACGTCCTGCTCGACCCGGGCGACAGTGACCAGGACGGTGAGTGGGCGCTGTACGTCTACAAGGGCTGGAGTGGTGAACTGCCGGACCGTTACCCGTCGTTCCGCGCGTACATGGAGGCCATGTACCGCGGCTTCCACTCCGACCGAGTGGAGAGACCCGACTTCGTGAACGCGACCACGCGCGCCCAGGACGCCCATGTGGAGGAGGCCCGGCTGCTGGCCCTGAGCGGACAGTACGAGGAGGCCCTTCCCCTGCTCGAGGAGGCGCTGTCCTTCGGACGGCCGCGGAGCGCCGTCCTGCTGAACCAGCTCCGGCATCTGCTGGCTCCGCACAGCTCCCGGGGGTACGGCAACCTGGTGGCCGACCCGCGCTATACGCCCGAGATTCTGCCCGTGGAGGCCATGACACCGGCACGCGGTGAATGGCGGCTGGGCGGGGACGACCACTGGCTCGGGATGATGACCGCCCGCGGGGCCGCCCGGAAGACCGCCGAAGCCGTACTGAGCACGATGCGGGACGGCACCCATCGCTACGCGCCTCCCGGTCCATGGGGACGGGCCGTCGCCGAGGCCCGGGAGTCGGCCCGTTGGGGGTCGACCGACGCCGCGTGGCGGGTGCTGCGGGACGCGCTGCCGCTCTGGGAGGCGCCCGGGCCCTCGCTGATCGCCCCGATCGGCCTGCTCGCCGATCCGGTCCTGGGTCCGCTGATCACCCCGGAGCGCGGACGGGAAATCCTCGCGACACCGAGGGCCGGGGAGACGGGACCAGCTCCAGAACCGGTGCCCGATCTCGACCCGCCGGGCCTCGCCTGGCTGACGGAGCCCGCGGCGAACCGGCAGCCGCTCGACGGATACCGCTGTGTCTGGGTCGAGGGGATCGACCCCGCCCGCCTGCCCGCCCTGATCGGCGAGGAAGGCGCCGAACTGACCGCGCCCACGGATCTGCGCAAGGCGTCCTGGCGGGCACCCCAGCCCCACGAGCGGGAGGGCGTGAAACTCTGGGAGGACCGGCCCGTGGTCGCCGCCGGCCGGACCGCCGACGCGTGGGCCTTCGCCTTCGACGGCCACTCCCACCGCCACCTGAACAAGCTGTTCCTGTCTCCCGCTCCGGCCGCCTCCTCGTCCGGCCGTGCGGTGGTGGTGTGGCGCGACCCGAGGCGCTCGACCCCGGGCGACCACCCGGCCGCGTTCCACCTGTCGGTGGCCGAACAGGGCGAGGAGCTCTACGCGTTCACCGTGCGGGGTTCGGAGATCCAGCGCTCCGGCGCGATACCCGAGGCCCTGGACCCCGCACGGCTGTTCCGCTTGGAGGACACCGAACAGGACCGCGAACGGCGCGTGTTGGAGGCTCTGCACACCGAACTCGGGCTCTCGCTGCCCCGCTTCGCGCTGACCGAAGGCCGGCTCCGGACCTTCACCACCCGGTCCTGGACCCGGGCGCCACGCGCGGGCGAGGGCTTCGCCTACGCCTACGTCGGTTTCGTGCGGCACCGGCCCTGAACTCGGGCGGGCCCGCATCCCCGGTGGAAGGCGGGCCCGCCGCCGACGACCGGCTGTGGCTCAGGTGCGGGTCCGTGCCGGTCAGAGGTCGAGTGGGAGAGCGGTGAGCTCGGCGCGGGAGGTGACGCCCAACTTGGCGTAGCAGTTTCGCAAGTGGAAGTCGACGGTACGTGAACTGACGAACAGCTGCGCGGCCGCGTCCCGGTTCGACAGGCCCTGCCGGACCAGGGCGGCGACCTGGCGTTCCTGGGGGGTCAGCTCGGTGGCGGTGGCGACGTCGCGGCGGCGGACGCTCTCGCCGGAGGCGCGCAGCTCTTGCGCGGCCCGCTGAGCCCATGAGGTGGCGCCGAGGCCCTCGAACAGCGCCAGCGCGGTGCGCAGGTGCTCGCGGGCGTCAACCCTGCGGCGGGCACGGCGCAGGTGTTCGCCGAAGGCCAGATGGGTGCGGGCCCGGTTGGGCAGCCGCGGCGAGCCGGTGTGCGCGGCGAGTGCTCGCTGGAAGTGGGCCTCGGCGTCGCTGTCGGCTGCGAGCAGGGCACGGCCGTGTTCGACGACCGCGGTCGCGCCCTGCAGCCCGGTGCCCGCGGCGAACTGCTCCAGCTCGGCCAGCCAGGTGCGGGCGAGTCCGGGGCGGTTGCCGCGGATGGCGGCGTCGAACAGGTCGAGGGCGGCCAGGCGGCGGTAGGCCGGCCCTTCGATTTGCTCGAGGTGGTGCAGCGCGGTCGCCGGCTGCGTGGCCGCGCGCAGCCCGCGGGTCCAGTGCGTCAGGTCGGCGACGAGGCCGTCGGTGATGCCGACCGGGTGCTTGTCCCGGATCTCGGTGACCTTGTCCAGGTGGCGGTCGGTGACGTCGTCTCCGCGCAGCGCCGCGACCAGGGCGAGTTGCGCGGTGGGCAGTGCGGTCAGCCCCGGGTGGCCGGTGCCGACGGCCAGCGGCAGCGCCTCGGCGGCGGCACCGGCGGCCTTCGGCCAGGCGCCGGTCGCGATCTGGAAGTGGGCGCCGCGGGTGAGGGCGTGCTCGACCATGTTCAGCGCGCCGGCACGGCGGGCAGCGGTCAGTTGCTGTTCGTGCAGCCGCAGTCCTCGTTCGTCATCGTCGATCAGCATTGCGGCGATGCCCAGGTTGGGTTGCAGCAGGTGGTCCTCGACCGGGACGGCGTCGGTGAGGCCGAACGCGGACCGGAAGGATTCCGCGGCGGCCGCCCAGTCGCTGCGGGCGACGGCGCCGAAGCCGTGCAGGAGCACCCAGGCGGCCCGCACCCGGGGCGGCGCGTCCGGCGCGGGCTCGGCCACCAGCGCGGTCGCGTCCACCGCGCGCGGGGATCGGGCGCCGAACGCCGCCAGCGACGCGGCGAGCATCGCCAGCTGAGCCACCAGTGCAGCGTCCCCGTCGGCGGCGACCCCGGCGGCCTGCAGGATGAGGTCGTAGCCGTCGTTCAGCGAGCGGGCGTTCCACTCGATCTGCCCCTGCAGCGCCAGCAGTTGCGCACGCGCCGACGGATCGGTCACGTCCGCCGCGGCGGCCTGGGCGAGTGCCGAGGCGCGCGAGGGGTGCGCGCCCAGCCAGGCCGAGGACGCGGCCAGGTACAGCCTCCGGCCGCGGGCCTCACCCCCGGCGGTGAGCTCGGCGGCGCGGGCCCACGCGGCGGCCGACGCCTCGTGGCCACCGCGGGCCGCAGCGCGCTCGGCGACCCCGTCGAGGGCGGTGACGACATCCTCGTCCGGCCGGTCGGCGGCGGCGGCCAGGTGCCAGGCACGCCGCTCGGGGTCGCCGGTCAGCACGTCGGCGAGGGCACGGTGCGCGGCGCGGCGCTGCGCGCTGGTGGCCGCCCGGTAGACCGCCGAGCGCACCAGCGGGTGGTAGAGGGAGACGGCGTCGCCGTCGACGCGCAGCAACCCGGACAGCTCCACCGCGTCGAGGGCGGTATCAGCGGCGCCGAGGCGTTCGGCGGCGTCGCGGACCACAGTCAGGCGGGTGGTGTCGTCGGTCGCTGCGACCAGCAGGAACCGCTGCGCGGTCTCGCCGAGGCGGCGGTAGCGGTCGAGGAAGGCGCGCTGCACGCCGCCGGTCAGCGGCAGCGGGGTGGGCAGCGGCGCCCGGCCGGTCAGTTGGTCGGCGGTGAGCACCCCGGCCAGTTCGACCAGCGCGAGCGGATTGCCGCCGGTGCCCGCCACCAGGTGGTCGCGAGCCGCCGGATCGATGTCGGTCCCGGTGTGTTCGGACAGCAGCGCCTGGGCGTCGGCACCGGTCACGCCGCCGAGCACGATGGTGGGCAGGTCGCCCGCGTCGAAGCGGCGGGCGTCGCCGTCGCGGGCGGCGAACAGCAGCGCCACGCGTTCCGCCTGCAGTCGGCGGGCGGCGAACAGCAGCGCCGCGGCCGACGCGTCGTCGAGCCAGTGCGCGTCGTCGACGACGACCAGCAGCGGGGCCTCTTCGGCAGCGTCGGCGAGGAGGCTCAGTGTGCCGAGGAACGCCCGGAAGCGGTCGCCCTCGCCCTCGGTCTCACCCATCGCCGCGCGCAGTGCCGCGGCCTGCGGCGCCGGTAGGGCATCGATGCGGGTGCGCAGCGGCCACAGCAGCCGTTGCAGGGCGGCGAAGGCCAGCGGCGATTCGGACTCCACACCGGAGGTGCGCAGCACCCGCAGGTCCAACGCGGTTGCCAACGCGTCGTCCAGCAGCGCCGACTTGCCGACGCCGGCGACGCCACGCACCACCAGCGTGCCGCCGCTGCCGGTGCGGGCGGCGTCGAGCAGGGCGGCGATCGCCGCGCGTTCAGGATCCCGTCCGGCCAGCACGAGCCCAACGGTACCGAACGTGCTGGCGAAAACACCGGCGCGAGTGATCACGTGCGGCGAGCGTGGCAACCGGCCACCACTCCCGGTCGAGGAGGATCCCTGTCGACCCACCTCGCCGCCGAACCCACCCACCTCGCCGCGAACCGGCGCCCCCTCGCACAGGCACCGGTCGCCCCATGCGCCGGCCGCACACAACTCGGCCGCCGGCGCCCGCGCCCTGATCCTCGGTGCCCTGGTCGGCCGCAGGCGTGCTGCCGGCCGCCTGTGCCGGCCGCACCTCCGACGCCGCTTCGGGCTGCCCGGCTTCTTGCTCGTCGGCGCCGGCGTCGGGCCCATGTCCGTCGCCATCGACGTCGTCTGGCAGCCACGGAGCGCACCGTCACCGACCGGGCCGACCCTGGCGGAAAACCCGGCGATTTCCCCGGTGAGACGCACCCACCCTCGGGCCGACGCTGGTCACCGTCACCGTCACCGCCTCTCGCCCCCTGGACCGCGACGCCATCGCTGCCGCCGTCGACGAGGCGGGATACGCCCTCGTCCCATGACTCCGCCCATTCCGCACGCCACCTGGAGGACTGCCGTGCCCAGTACACTGCCCGCTCTCAGCGCCACCCCCGCGCACACCGAAACCCTGGCGCACCGCTCGTCGCTGCGTCTGTCCGCCACGCTGCTGCTCGTGGGACAACTCCTGTACATCGTGGTCACCCAGTTCCACACCGATGGGGACGCGAACGATCACCCCGCCGTGTTCACCGAGTACGCCGACAGCGGGATCTGGACGGTCGTGCACCTCGGCCAGTTCGCGGGCATGGCGGTGCTCCTCGCGGGGCTGCTCGCCCTGTTCTTCGCCCTGGACCTCCAGGCCGCAACAGCCAGATGGGCGGGGCGATTCGGTGCCGCTTCGGCGGTGGCGGCACTGGCGCTGTACGGCGTCCTCCAGGCCGTGGACGGGGTGGCCCTCAAACAGGCGGTGAACGCGTGGGCGAGCGCCCCGTACGCCGAGAAGCCGACGCGCTTCGCGGGCGCCGAGGCGATCCGCTGGCTTGAGTGGGGGGTGAGGAGCTACCACAACTTCGCCCTGGGCCTCGCTTTGCTCCTGTTCGCGGCCGCGGTCATGCGGACGGCTTGGGTCCCGCGGCCAATCGGCCACCTGATGGGGTTTTCCGGCCTCGCCTATCTGGTGCAGGGCTGGGTGGTCGGCTCCGCGGGCTTCTCGGGAACGGAGACGATCGCAATCGTGCTGGCCTTCGTCCTGGACGTGGCGTGGATGAGCTGGCTGGCCGTGGTCGCCTGGCGGATGCGGGATGCGCTGGCCCCGTCGCCCGGCCGATGAACGCGTGGGCCGCGCGGCGCCGGCCACCTCCGACATCGCCGGCGAGCGCGCCAACGCGAGGCGGAGATCGCTTCATCGCAGCACGCCGTACATGACAGCCATGACTGAGCCCACTCCCTGCCTTCGACCAGCCACGGACCGCGATGGCCGTCTCATCCGCCCCACCCGCGGCGGCCGATGCGACGCAGGAAGCCCACCTCAACACCGGCGAACGCTCAGAACCGGCACGGCGTCCCCGGCCACGGCCCCGGCGGACAGGGCCACCGGCCCGGCCCGATCCCGGCGATTTCCCCGGTGAGACACACCCGCTCCGGGGCGGACTCTTCTACCTGACCGCACCACCACCACGCAAATCGAGGAGTTCCCCTTGCTCTCCGGTACCCCCCGCACCTTCATCGGCTCGACCACCTTCGAGGTCAGCGGTATGACCTGCGTGCATGGCGTCCGCTCCGTCATCGAGGAGATCTCCAGCGTCGCCGGCGTCGAGTCCGTCGCCGTCGACCTGGCCACCGGCAGCGTCACCGTCACCGCCTCCCAGCCGGTCGACCGCGCCGACGTCTCTGCCGCAGTCGACGAGGCCGGCTACGCCCTCGTCCCGTGACCCGCGCCTATCCCTGGAGACACACCGTGCACATCGAAGCCACACCCCCGAGCGCTGCCCTCGCGCCCACCGACGCCGTGACACACAACGACCACCGCCTGAGCGCCAAGAAGTTCGCCCTGCACTTCGCCGAGATGACCGTGGCGATGGCCGTCGGCATGGTCGTCCTGCACCCGGTATGGATGTTCGTCCTCGACGCCCTCGGCGCCGCCGCCCTGATGCACAACCCGTACACCGGCGCGCTGATCATGGCGACGAACATGACGGTGGCCATGTCCGCGTGGATGAGGTTCCGCGGCCACCGCTGGCAGCCCATCGCCGAAATGGGCGCGGCCATGTACGTGCCCTTCCTGGTGTTGTTCGTGCCGTTGGCGCTCGAGCTCATCGACACCGGCGCCCTGATGCTGTGGGGCCACCTGCTCATGCTCCCGGCCATGGCCGTGGCCATGCTGCTGCGCCCGCACGAGTACGCCCACTGCTGAGGCCCCTGCCCTGGCCCGGCGACGTCGTTGACACCGGCGTCGACACGCCGCCCCCGCGCCGGTGACCCTCACCGAAGGTCCACGCAGCACCGTCGTGAACGGCGTCCGCGTGCGGCTCGACGGCGATGCCAAGGTCGGCGGGCGCTGCGACTTGCACTACATGTTCAGCGACGCCGCCACGGGCCGCCCGGTTGACGACCTGCAGTCCTACCTGGCCTCCGCCGGCCACATCGTGGTCATGCGCGCCGATGGGCGGACCTTCGCCCACGAGCACGCCGAGGCCACCGGCGCCGACAGCCTCCCGGTCTTCGCCCTGCCCGCCCAGACCTTCGGCCCCGAACTCGACGTGCACGCGGAGTTCCTCACCGCCGGGACCTACCAATTGTGGGCGCAGTTCGGGCTCGTCGACGGTGACGTGGTCACCGTGCCGTTCACCGTCCAAGCCGGCTGACCGGGCCCGCGGCCCGGGCAACGAATCTGGGGGAGGTGTTGGGTCCGACGCACCTCCCGTCGACGACAGATACACCTGTGAGCATGTCCAGTGTCAGTGCGGTGCGTTTCACTGTCCGCCATGGAGCTCACACAAGCGACCGTCAACGACCTGCTGGCCCAGCTCGGCTCGAGGGACGGTTACATGTACCTGCCCCTCGACCTGGATTCGCAGGACCTGACCGATCTGCTCGGCGACAGGTACGGCGCCCCGCGCACCCTCGTCCTTGGCGGCTTCACCGATCCGACGGTCGACGAGTCCGGGGGCGCCGCTCTCCTCGTCCCCTTCGAGGACCGGGCCGTCACGATACGGGCGTGGGCGTACGGGGATCAGTGGGTCGGCACGGGTACGGCGCGGGACGCCGAGGGGATCGAGCGGCCGGTGCTGGTGGTCGCTCACAGGGAGGTGCCCGAGCCCTTGGCGGTCGCTCCGGACGAGGACGTCGACTGGATGGAGCGGCTCATCCGGATCACCGGCTGGACACAGCCCGCCCGGCGGCCGGACGTGGACTGGGCGGAGGTGGAGTCGCGCCTGGGCACCGCGCTGCCGAGCGACTACAAGCGCATGGTCGAGACGTTCGGCGAGGGCGCCTTCGACGGATATCTGCACCTGAACCAGGAGCCGTGGACGTCTCTCAGGGAGGACGGTCTCCTCATCTGGGCGGGTACTGAGGACGAGTACCTGTACTGCTGGAGGGTCGACGGCGACGACCCCGACCGTTGGCCCGTCGTGGTCCAGTCCTTCGACGACGAGGACTCCTTCGACTGCCAGGCCGCGGAGTTCGTCTGCCGCATCCTGATCGAGCTGCACCACCCGTTCACGATGGCCCGCTATTTCGACACCCACTGGTTCATGAACTACCGGGAAGACGACTGAACCCAGCCGCGCACGGCATCCGCGGGGAACAGGGCCGAGCCTGCAGCCAACTTCCGGACGTGCTGCGGGTTTCGGCCAATGCCGCGCGGATCGCCGTCAGTGCCTTCTCGCCAGCGGTGGCGAGGTCATGTCGATCAGGCTGGAAACCATCGGGTCGGTGGCGACCGGTCCGGGCACGGCCGGCCAGCCCGCAGCAGTGCGACGCCGGTGAGACAGTTCCCGCCGAGTGCGACCGCCGGCGCGAGATCCAGGGGGATCCTGCCCGGGTCGTGGACGGTCCGCGGCTGCCGCCAGGGGGCGAGCGCCGCGGAGATGGCCTCGACCTGGGCAATACTCATTGCCACTGGTCAGAGGCGCTTTTTGCTAGCCGACCGCCCGTTGGGCAGTCCGCTTCATGAGAGTGCGAGGCCAAGTTGATACACCCGCTCGCGCCAAAGGTCTTCCCACAGATGTTAGACGTCTGCTAATCATGTCACATGATGAATCGCCGGGCTGTCACGGTGATCGCCAAGGTGATCGGCTTTGCGATCTCCACGCTCAAAGTGTCGGGCCTGCATGGCTCAAATTACATGCTCGTGTACGACTCTGACGTCAAGCGCAAACCGTCGGGCAAACCCGTCATCGCCGGTGGCTCCCGAGCCGGACAGACGGCGTTCGTCGCCCCAGCAAGTGCCGCCCGTGCGGCCGAAGCTCACGCGGGTCGGCAGAGCGGTCCACATCAACCTCCGCGACGACTCGGTAAGCAACGTCTCCGTGCTCGTCCCTGATCACACACCGACCGCCTACACCAATCCGGCCGTGATCGAGGCCGAGACCGCTGTAGCTGTCAACCTCATACACGTCACCTCAGCCGCCCGTCCTTGGCTGCCGCTGGGCAGCCGGCTCTGAGGCCGACCTTCTGATCACGCGCGACGCCGCCGTCGACGCTCTGTAGAACGGCGATGGCTGGGGCTGAACTCAAGAGGCGCTTCGTCGTCACGAACGCCGTCGGTACTCCGGCACCGGTGCGGACCGGCCGCCGGCGCTCGACCTCCTTCTCCGGGAACCGGATCGTCAAGGCCTGGCTGCAGCCGCACTGCGTCGGCTCGTTCCTCCACCCCTGTGAGCCCAACTCGGCCCTCATGCCACGGGTATCGACGAGGCTCTCGACGGCGTGCCCGCCCCCATCCCCTTCCGACACCTTTCGTCAAGCAAGGAGCCAGTCATGAATAGCGCGGCCGGCATCACCGACAGCGGCTTGGCCATCGTGAACTCGATGCCGAGTGAGGAACTCGTTCAGACACTCTTCGACTCCTGCCACCTACCGGTACTCGCATGGGCTGAGAACGTCGAAGCCGCGCGGCCCTACGACACCGTTGAGGGTCTGCTCAGCCGCGCCACGAGCGCAGTCGACGGACTCAGCCAGGAGGAAGTGGTCGCCGCACACACCGGCCTGACCCGGATCGGCGCCCCGATCGCCGGTACCGACGCTGAGGCTCGCTGGTCACGCTCGGAGTCAGCAGGCGTGGGAACCGAAACGGAACTGCTCGCAAGCCTGGCGGCGGCCAATGAGGCATACGAGGAGCGCTTCGGCCACGTGTTTCTCATCAGCGCCACCGGCCTCTCCGGATGGGACATCGTCGAAGCCATACGGGCACGCCTGGAAAACGACGATGCAGCCGAGACGGAGCAGATCAAGAGCGAGCTCAAGAAGCTCATGGCGATCCGTCTTCCGAAGCTGCTGCATGAGCTGGCCGAGCCGGGCACCTCCCACTGACCCTGATCGAAGAGAGGAATGGACCGATGTCAACCGTGAACGCATCAACCATCCTTCGCACGAGCCCCAAGGTCGGAGTCGACGGACGAAAACTGCCTGAGGGAGCCGAACCCGGTGGGCTCGGCCGGCTGCGTCACGCTGCCGAACTCGGCCTCGACGGGGTCTTTTTCCGCTCGATGTTCGAAATGAGCGAGACACTCGATCCGGGCGAGCTGCGCGAGGTGCGCGCGCTCGCCGACGAGCTCGGCCTCTACCTGGAAGCCGGGGTGGGGAAGGTCAACCCGTACGCAACTCCCGAGACGCCGGAGATCCGGATCCTCGGGGACGGGGATTACCTGCGCGGCATGGAGCACATGATCCAGGCGGCGGCAGACATCGGCATTCACGAGCTCTGGACCGGAACCGCCAACTACAAGTTCGGGTTGCCCGGCTACTTCGTGTTCGACCGGTTCCGCACCGATGCCCCGTGGCCCGACCAGCTCACCGCGACCGTCAAGGTGCTCAAGAGCCTGGCCCCGGTGCTGAACGCGACAGGCTCGCATCTCAACCTCGAGACCCACGAGGAGATCACCAGTTTCGAGCTGGTGCGCATCGTCGAGGAGGTGGGCCCTGACACCGTCGGCATCACCTTCGACATCGGAAACGTGCTGGTCCGGGCAGAGGACCCGGTGCAGGCCGCCCAGCGCGTCGCGCCGTATGTGCGGATGAGCCATGTCAAGGACGCCGGCCTGTACTTCACCGACTTCGGGATCGGCCATCAACTCGTTCCCGTGGGCCAAGGTGTCATCGACTGGGAAGGCGTGTTCGGCGTTCTGTGGCTCGAAGCGCCACACGTCAACCTCTCCATCGAGAATCCCCAGCTGCGCTTCGAGATGCCGCTGCACATCTATGACCCGACCTGGCGCGCGGCGCACCCCGACCTCACGACCGACGAGCTCGCGGCGATCGTTCAGATGACGGTCGCTCACGAGAACAGGATCCGCGACGGGTTGGCGCCCACCCGCGAACAGGTGTACGCCGCGCCGTGCGAGTCGGAAGACCAGCTCGCCTTCATCACCGAGAGTGCGGCGTTCATCCGCGAAACGCTGGCGAAGGTGGCGGGGAGAGGCGACGGCTGATGAGGGTCGGACTTTCCTGTGAGTACTTCCCGGGCAGCCAGGACCGCTCAGCTCGTGCCACCTTGCATCGAGCGGCGGAGGAAGGCCTGGACGGCGTCGCGTTCGCGAGCCCCCTCATGGTGAGCAGCCGGCTGGATCGTTGTGAACTGACGGCGATACGTGACTTGGCGGCCGATCTCGGCCTGTATCTCGAGGTCGGTATCGGTGCCATTGCGACACCGGACCGTGTGATCCCGGCGAGCGAGGCCGAGTCACTGCTCGATGCTTGTCTGGTCCTGGGCAGCACCGAGATCACGGCGTACACGAAGCTCGATCGCTTCGACCCCGGGCACGCGTTCCCGGTTCAGCTGGATGGCGTCGTCACCCTCCTCACGGGGCTCGCCGCAAAAGCACGGAACGCACATGCACACCTCAACCTCGAGACGCACGAGGACCTCACGTCCACCGATGTGCTCCGGGTGGTGCAGGCCGTAGGCCCGGACGTGGCGGGCGTGACCTTCGACCTGGCCAACGCAGTCGTACGCGGCGAGCACCCGCTGCATGTGCTCGAACAGCTCGCGCCCTACGTGCGTCAGACACAGCTCGAGGACGTGACCCTCAGTCTGACGAAGAAGGGTCTGAGACGGCACCTTGCGCCCTGCGGCGGTGGCATCACCGACTGGGCCGAGGTCATCGACGTACTCGGCGGACTGGCAGAACCGCCGAACCTCACTGTCGAACAGCACAGGGGCCAGTTCGACATCGAAGTCTTCGACCCCACCTGGGTCGACGCGCATCCCGATCTCGAGCCGGCCGGAGTGCTCGCGCTCGTGGCCGAGGCGGTGCGCAGTGCCCGTCAGGACAGGGACGGGACGTGGTTGCAGCTCTCCCAGGAGCCACAAGCGCGAGGGGAGCAGGAGTTCTTGGAACACCTTCGGCTCAGCGCGGATCACCTCCGCCTTGTGCTCGCAGAAAGCAGCAGGACCGACCGCATGACAGCGGCCGGGCGAGAGACCGGCCGCCCCCTTGGCGGCGGTGGCACCTATGAGGGAGTACAAGGATGATTCGTGGAACGCGCAAGCGTGCGGCGGGGGTGATGGTCACTCTCTGCCTCGCGCTGTCGGCCTGCACCATGAGCACGGACACCGCCTCGAGCCAACACGACGGGACCGGGCCGATCACCATCGGCTTCATCGGCGGCATGAGCGGTGTGTTCGCGCCGTACGAGAAGCCGGCCCTCGACGGCGCCAAACTGGCCGTCAAGGAGATCAATGCTGCTGGGGGTGTCGACGGTCGCCAGCTCAAGCTGGTCACCGAGGACAACAAGTCGGACATCAACGAGAGCGCGCGTGCCGGACAGGCGATCCTCGACGACGGAGCAGTCGCCTCCCTTGTTCCCGTGGACCTCAACTACGGCGGAGGAGCCGCGCAGGTCATCCAAGGTGCCGGCAAGGTCGCGATGTCGGTCGGGGGTGGCAGCACCCAGTGGGCGAAGTTCGGTCCGCTCGTCTACAACGTCGGCACCACGGCGACCTCGGACGGTGCGGCGATGGCGCAGTTCGCCCACGACAAGGGGATCAAGGACGCCTACCTCATGGTCGACACCATCTCGGACTTCAGTCAGGAGCTCTGCGACGGCTTCAAGACACGGTTCAAAGAGCTCGGTGGCAAGATCCTGGGGAGCGACACGTTCAACAACAAGGACACCTCACTCGGCGCCCAGATCACCCGGATGAAGTCGGCCGCACCGCAGCCGGGCATCATCGCCAACTGCTCGTTTCCTCCTGGTGGCGCCTTGATGGTCAAGCAGCTCCGCGATGCGGGCATCAACTCGCCGTTGATCTCGAGCAACGGAATGGACGGAGACTTCTGGTTCAAGAACTCCATGCCGAAGCTGTCCGGTGTCTACACGGTGGACTGGGCCTCGGTCTGGGGCGATGACCCGGCGCCTGGCGTCAACAAGCTCGTCAAGGACCTGGCCAAGGCGCAGGGCAGCCAACCGCAGAACCAGTTCGGTGTCACGGGCTACATCGCGGTGAAGGCCATCGCGGCGGCCATGAAGAAGGCCGGTTCCACCGACGGCGCCAAGGTGGCCGAGGCGCTCAACTCCTTCAAGCACGAGGACGTGGGCATTCCCCTCACCTTCGACAAGGACTTCCACATGGACCGAACGCGGGAGTACCGCATCCTGCAGGTCGTGAACGGGCGTCCGAAGTTCGTGACCACAGTCAAGACCGCGGGCAACTAGAAACGCATTCGCGTGCGCCGGGCGCCGGCCCGGCCCACGCGGAAGGACGGAGAAGTTGTGACCCAGATACTCCAGTACGTTGTGGACACATTGAGCCTCGGCAGCCTCTACGCCCTGTACGCGTTGGGTATTGCCGTTGTCTTCGGCATCGCCAGGCTCATCAATTTCGCGCACGGCGAACTCATCATGATCGCCGGCTTCACCCTGCTGCTACTCGACGGCTGGCCTCTGCCTCTCCGGCTGGCCGCGGCCTGTGTGGCCGCTTTGATCGCAGCCGTCTTGATGGAGCGGCTGGCGTTTCGGCCCGTCCGAGGTGCCAAGGACGACACATTGCTGATCACGTCGTTCGCGGTGAGCTTCTTCTTGCAGAACCTGTTCATCGTCATGTTCGGGGCGCTGCCCCAGGGCACCCTGCTACTCCCCTCTCTCGGTTCCTCGTTCAACGTCCTCGGGGTCTCCATCGGCAAGCTCGACGCCGCCACGATCATGGTCACCTTCCTCAGCCTCGCGGCTTTGACGCTGTTCCTGACGCGGTCGTCGCTGGGGATCCAGATGCGTGCGTCGGCCGAGAACTTCCGGATGGCCCGGTGCCTGGGTGTTCCCGCCAACCGGGTCATCGCCACCGCGTTCGCGATCAGTGGTCTGCTGGCTGCGTTCGGCGCGGTCATGATGGTCACCCGCACCGGTCTGACTTCGCCGGTCATGGGTGTGACACCCGTGTTCGCGGCCTTCGTCGCGAACATCATCGGTGGTCTCGGGCGCTTGAGCGGGGCCGTGCTCGGCTCGTACCTCCTGGCCAGCCTGACGGTCGCCTTCCAGGCCCTCCTGCCGGTAGGCCCCCGTTCCTACCGCGACGCATTCGTGTTCGGCGCCCTGCTTCTCGTGCTGGTCGCACGGCCGAACGGACTGTTGCGGGCAGTCGCGACGGAGCAGCGAGTCTAAGGAGCGCACATGAGCAATCTGACCACTATCAAGCGGCAGCCGCTTGTCCCACTCACGACGTTGGTGGCACTGTGCGCCATCGTGACCATTGCCGTCTACGGCTCGGTCGCCCTGGGCAACGACTCGCTCAATCGAGCGGTTGCGCTCGGTATGGTGAGCCTGATCGCCGTGGTCGGTCTGCACGTCTTCATCGGGAATTCCGGCGTGGCCTCGTTCGGGCACGCCGCGTTCCTCGCCATCGGGGCGTACGTGACGGCGGCCGTCAGGGTTCCGACGGCCGCCAAACAGGCGATGCTTCCCGACCTGCCGGGCCCGCAGACGACACCGTTTCTGGCCGTCCTGCTGGGCGGACTCGCGGCAGCGGTCGTCGCGTTCACCGTGGGCCTGGTGCTGATGCGACTCAACGGCCTCGCGGCGGGTCTGTCCACCTTCGCCCTGCTCTCGATCGTGTACGTCGTCGCGTCGAACACGCGCAAGGTCACCGGTGGCGTCAGCGGCGTCTTCGGCGTCCCGCAGACAAGCAACTCGCTCACCGTCCTGCCCTGGGTCCTGTTCTCCATCCTGGTGGCCTGGGCATTCGCCCAGACCCGGTTGTGCCTCCGGCTGAGGGCTTCCAGAGAGGACGAGGTCGCCGCCAGGTCGATCGGCATCGACGTGCTCTGGGAAAGACTGGGCGCCTTCATCCTGAGCGCCTTCCTCACCGGGATCTCCGGCTCACTGATGGCCATGTACCTGGGGTCGTTCAACCCGGACGCGTTCTACCTCTCGATCACGCTGATCATGCTGGCCATGCTCGTCGTCGGTGGCGTGACATCCCTGTCGGGCGCCGTCCTCGGAGCGATCTTCGTCTCCGCGCTCCGCGAGTTGCTTCGCATGGTCGAACGCGGCGTCGCAGTCGGAGGGGTGACGATCCCGCGGTTCGAGGGGCTGCAGCAGCTCGGCACCGCCGTGGTTCTTCTCCTGGTGCTCCTGCTGAGACCCCGCGGCCTGACCGAAGGACGGGAGATCCTGCACATGGGTACGAGTTCCCTCTGGCGCCCGGTCCGAGGCCTTGTCCGGCGCCGAGACGACGCAACGAGCCGGCATGCCGACGAGACCAGGAGCAACAGCGACGCGGAGGCAAAGGCATGAACGCCACGGTTCGCACGGAAGCGGTCAGCGTGCACTTCGCCGGAGTCAAGGCGCTCCAGGACGTCGACCTCGAGCTCGCCCAGGGCGAAATCCTGGGCCTGATCGGGCCCAACGGCGCCGGGAAGACCACGTTGGTCAACGTGCTCTCCGGTTACCAGAATCCCACCACAGGGCGGGTCTGGCTCAACAGCACCGACCTCACACGCCGCCGGCCCGCACGCCGCGCCAAGGAAGGCCTGGTCCGGACGTTCCAGAACGTGCGGCTCTTTCCTGAACTGTCGGTTCTGGACAACATCCTGCTCGGGGCTCTCGGCACCGGACGGAGGACAGCCGAGGGACTGCGCCTGGCCACATCTCTGCTCGAGTCCGCTCACCTGACGAACTGGGCGCGCACGGAGGCCCGCGCCCTGCCCTACGGCGCGGCGAGGCGGCTCGGCATCGCCCGGGCCCTTGCGACACGACCGCGGTTCGTCCTCCTCGACGAGCCGGCCGCCGGCCTCAATGACAGCGAGAGCGCGGACCTCGTCGAGATCCTCAAGATGATGCCCGCGGAATTCGGAGTGGGGCTCCTTCTGATCGAGCACGACATGCATGTCGTCATGTCCGTCAGCCAGCGAATCCACGTGCTCGACTTCGGCAAGACCCTTGCTGTGGGCACTCCCGAAGAGATCAAGCTCAACCCCGAGGTACAGCGTGCGTACTTCGGACGCCCCGTGGAGGTGCCACATGCTCAGGGTGAATGACCTGACGGTCCGATACGGCGCGGTCACCGCTGTCGACCGCGTGTCGCTCGAGGTTCCCGAGGGCAAGGTCATCGCCCTCGTCGGAGTCAACGGCGCCGGCAAGTCATCGACGCTGGCAGCGATTTCCGGTCTGGTGAAGGCGGAGAGCGGCAGCGTTGAACTCGACGGGGAACAGCTGTTGCGACTGTCGCCCGAGACCGTCGTACGCAGGGGGATCGCGCTGGTTCCCGAGGGTCGCGAGATCTTCGCGAGCCTCACGGTCGAGGAGAACCTCCATCTGGGCACATTGGGACGGGGCGACCGTGGCAGTGCCAAGGAAGCCACCGAGGAGGTACTCGAGCAGTTCCCGGTGCTCCGGAAATACCTCAAGTCCTCGGCCGGGAAGCTCTCCGGAGGCGAACAGCAGCAACTCGCCATCGCACGGGCCCTGCTGTCCAACCCCCGTGTGCTGCTCCTCGACGAGCCGTCGCTCGGTCTCGCTCCCCAAGTGGTCGACCTGGTCTTCGACGTCATCGACGGGCTTCGTGACCGTGGTGTGACCGTGCTGCTCGTGGAACAGAACGCGACGCGAGCCATCGAACTCGCCGACTTCACCTACGTGCTCAGGCTCGGCAAGATCGCCGACCAGGGCAGCCGGGACGCAATCCTGAGCCGGACGGACCTGATCTCGCTATACCTGGGAGGCTGAATGAACGCGGTAGTGGTGAGGAACGCCCGTTTCGTCGACGAGCCGGGTCAGCACGACATCGAAATCGAGGCAGGCCGCATCCGCCGCATCACGCCGGCAGGGGAAGGGGGCGGCGCCACTGATGAACTCGACGCACAGGGCGGTTTGGTGACGCCGTCCTTCGTCGACGCGCACTTTCATCCGGACAAGGCCTTGACGTTCCCTCGGGTGGGGCCCATGGGGCAGGATTCCCCGGTCGACTCCCTGGCCGTCGGCGCACGTATAAAGGCAGCCTTCACGGTCGACGACGTCACCGATCGGGCCAGAAGGGGCATAGAAGCGGCCGTCACGAACGGGGTCGGAGCGATTCGAGCACAGGTGGACGTCGACTCCGCCATCGGGCTGGCGGGCCTCCAGGGCATCCTCAAGGTCAAGGCGGACCTCCACGACGTGATCGACCTCCAGATCGTCGCCTTTCCCCAAGAGGGAGTCGTCCGTGATCCTGGTGCCCTCGACCTGCTGCGAGAGGCGCTCACCATGGGGGCGGACGTCCTGGGAGGCGGTCCCGACAACGAGGGCGACCCGGCGCTCCACCGGCCCCATCTGGACCAGCTGTTCGAGCTGGCGGCAGAGTTCGACGTCGACCTCGACCTGCACGCCGACATGGACGAGGACCCCAGCAGGCGCGCGCTGGAGCTGATCGCGGAGCGAACACTCGCCCATGGCCGGCAAGGCCGAGTGAACGCCGTGCACTGCTGTGCGCTCGCGGCGTACCCGGACGACCTCGCCCACCGTGTCATCGACCAGGTCGCGCAAGCGGGCATTCAGATCTGCATCTGCCCGATCGGCAACCTTCAGCTTGTCGGGGGAGACGTCACGCCGCGCGGTCGAGGAAGCTCGCGTCCCAAGGAGCTGCTGGCCGCCGGCGTCAATGTGGCCGCCGGAACCGACAACCTGCACGACATGTGGTTCCGCTTCGGGAACCTCGACCCCGTGGAGACGAGCCGGATCACGTGCCTGGCCGCTGGTCTGCGCACCGACCAGGAAGTGCTCGACGGCTTCGCCATGGTGACCGGCCGAGCGGCGGCCTACATGGGCCTCGGCGGCTACGGCATCGCTCCGGGCAATGACGCGGATCTCGTGATGTTCAGTGCGGACAACCTCAACGACGTCATGCGAGGCGCCCCCGGTACGCGCACCACCCTCAAGAGGGGCCGGGTAGTCGCCCACCGGGAGACCATCGCCAGGATGGTCCGAAGTTGAGCCAACAGGCAAGCAGCAGTTGGCTAGCCTGGCGCACACGTGCATTCATCGGACGTCACACACAGAGGAAAGGTTGACCATGCAGAGGGCTTCGCGCATGTCACTCGTCGACATTGTGGTCAACGAACTCCATGCGGAGATCAAGTCGGGTCGCTGGAAGGTCGGCGACCGGATCCCGCCGGAGTCGGAGCTGGTCAACCTGCTGGGCGTGAGCCGTGTGTCCGTACGTGCGGGCGTGCAGTCACTGGTGCATGCCGGCCTCCTGGTCACCCGCCAAGGGGACGGGACCTTCGTCGTCGCCACAGACGTGACCGACGTGGCGCTGCGCAGGCGGTTGGAGAAGGCCAGGCAGGAGCACGTTCTGCAGGTGCGGTACGCGCTCGATGTCGCTGCCGCGCGGCTCGCGGCGCTCAACCGTACCGAGCGCGATCTGCGCGGCATGACGGCCGACCTCGAGGCGCGCGTAGCAGCCTTCGCCACGCGCGATGTCGAGGCATTCGTCGCCGCTGATGTCGCCTTTCATCTGAAGGTGGCCGTGGCGACACACAACCCGGTCCTTTCGGACCTGTACGGCAGCCTGGTGGGCGCGTTGGCCGAAGCCATGCGTCGAGGCTCATGCCTCGAGACGGAGGAAGCCGCGGACGGCGAGGTGCTGCACGAGGAGCTGTTCAGAGCGATCCGCGATCGAGAGGTCGACAAGGCCGTTGACACCGCGTTCGGTCTTGTCGATGCCAGCATTTGGGAGGTCGAGACCGCGAGCGAGCCCGTGAGACAGAAACAGGACAGCTGACCTCGGCACCACTGTTCCTGCATCGTTGATCGAATTCGCGCGCTGCTGGACGAGCGGACCGCGGTGCGCGGGCCCGTCGAGGAGCAGGGCACACGGCTGCGTGGCCAGGGCGCGCGGGCGGTGCGGGCCCCCTTGTGGAGGTACCGGTGGAGGGCCTGTGGCACGCGCTGCGAGCCGTGTGGCCGACGGGACATCGGCCCACGGGCCCCGGCGCGGCGCGCGCCCTGCTCGCGCTGACGCGCAGGGGCCCGGCGCCCGGACTCAGCCCCCCGACGCCGCGCGCACCAGCGCGGCCATCACCCGTACGTCCTCGCCCATCTCCGGGTGCCACTGCACGCCCAGCACGAAACGGTCGCCGGGCAGTTCCACCGCCTCCACCGTGCCGTCCGTCGCGTGGGCCGAGGTGCGCAGACCCTCGCCCAGGCGCGCCACCGCCTGGTGGTGGTACGTCGGGACGTATGTCTCCTCCGGGACCACGGCCGCGTACCGCGTGCCCGCCACCGGGGTCACCGGGTGGGAGCCGAAGACGCCGACGTCCTCGGTGTGGCCGTCGATGTGCTGGACGAGGGTGCCGCCGAGCGCGACGTTCAGCAGCTGCATGCCGCGGCAGATGCCGAGCAGCGGTGTGCCGGAGTCCAACGCCGCCCGGATCAGGGCGAGTTCCCACGTGTCACGCTCTCGCGAGGGCGGCCCGGTGCGCGGTTCGCGCTCGGCGCCGTAGCGCTCCGGCTCGACGTCCGGGCCGCCCGCGACGACCAGCCCGTCGAGGCGGGCGACCACCGACGCCGCGTGGGACGGATCGTCCGGCGGCAGCATGGCCGCGAGCCCGCCCGCGGCCTGCACCAGCCGCGGGTAGACGGCGGGCAGCAGCGCCGCGGGCAGCTCCCAGACCCCCCAGGACGCCCGGGATTCCAGATAGGTGCTGACGCCGATGAGCGGCTTGCCCACTGTGTGCTCCTTCATGGTCCTCAGTCGCGTTCCGACTCGGCTTCCGCCGCGGCGAGCGCCACAAGACGCTCCATGGAACGGATTCATACCTTTGTGTCGAAGGTGGCGAGAAATCAAGACCCGTGCGGTGACGTCGCCGTGAATCGCCCGCTCACGTCAGGAAGCCGCGCAGCAACGCGGCCGTGCCCGCGCAGTGCTCGCGCATCATCTCCCGCGCGCCGTCGGCGTCCCCGTCCAGCACGGCCTCGACCAGGGCGATGTGCTGGCGCTGTGAGTGCTCCAGGTTCCGCACCAGCAGCGGGATGCAGTCCAGCAGGTCGTTCACGGTCGCGCGCACAGCCGCGTACTGCGCGGTGAGCGTCGGTGATCCGGACAGCTCGGCGAGTGTGAGGTGCAGCAGCGTGTCGAGCCGGCGGTACTCGGTGAGCGGCGCGTCGTGCGTGCGGGCGAGCGCGTCCCGCAGCCGCTCCGCCTGCTCGTCGGTGAGCCCGTGTGCCGCGCACAGCCCGGCCGCGCCCACTTCCAGCACCTCCCGGAACCGCAGGACGTCCTCGACGTCGACCTCCTCGATACGGCGGCGCAGCTCGTCCTCACCGGGGGCGGCCGCCTTCGGCAGGACGAACGTTCCGCCGTAGCGGCCGCGCCGCGACTCCACCAGGCCCTGGTCCTGGAGGACCTTCAGCACCTCGCGCAGCGTCACCCGGCTGATGCCGAGCCGGTCCGCCAGCTCCCGTTCGGACGGCAGTCGCTCGCCGCCGGGCACCAGGCCCAGCCGTACGACCTGGAGTATCTGTTCAAGAGCCTCCTCGAAACCGTTCCCCGCCCGCACCGGCCGCAGCACCGGAGTCAGCGGGTCGTCCGTGAAGGCACTCTCGCCCGCGTCCGTCTGCGACATCTGGCCGCACCCCTTCCCAAGCAATGGTTCTCGGCAATACCTTATAGGCCTCGGCTGACCGAAGGAGGCTTTCCCGTGGCAGACCGCACACCCCCGCTCAGCGTCGAGGAGCTTCGTGCCCTCGTCGCGAGCGGCGAGATTGATACTGTTGTCCTCGCCTTCCCCGATATGCAAGGGCGGCTCCAGGGCAAGCGGTTCGCCGCACGCTTCTTCCTCGACGAAGTCCTCCGGCACGGTACGGAGTGCTGCAACTACCTCCTCGCCGTCGACGCGGAGATGAACACCGTCGAAGGCTACGAGATGTCCTCCTGGGACCGCGGCTACGGCGACTTCGCCATGCTCCCCGACCTGGCCACCCTGCGCCGGGTGCCCTGGAACCAGGCCACCGCGATGCTGATGGCCGACCTCGCCTGGGAGGACCGATCACCGGTCGTGGCCGCGCCCCGCCAGATCCTGCGCCGCCAGCTCGAACGGCTCGCCGAGCTCGGCTACACGGCCAAGGTCGGCACGGAGCTCGAGTTCATCGTCTTCAAGGACTCGTACGAACAGGCCTGGGACGCCGGCTACCAGGGCCTCACCCCGGTCAACCAGTACAACGTCGACTACTCGGTCCTCGGCACCGGCCGCATCGAGCCGCTGCTGCGCCGCATCTGCAACGAGATGAGCGCGGCGGGCCTGACCGTCGAATCCGCGAAGGGCGAGTGCAATCCCGGGCAGCACGAGATCGTGTTCCGCTACGACGAAGCCCTGGTCACCTGCGACCAGCATGCCGTCTACAAGACCGGGGCCAAGGAGATCGCAGCGCAGGAGGGCTACGCCCTCACCTTCATGGCGAAGTACAACGAGCGCGAGGGAAACTCCTGCCACATCCACCTCTCCCTCGCCGACGCGGCCGGCAACAGCCTCATGGCCGGGGACGGACCAGGCGGCATGTCCCCGGTGATGCGGCACTTCCTCGCCGGGCAACTGGCCGCGCTGCGGGACTTCTCCCTCCTCTACGCCCCCAACATCAACTCCTACAAGCGCTTCCAGCCCGGCTCCTTCGCGCCGACCGCCGTCGCCTGGGGATACGACAACCGCACCTGCGCGCTGCGCGTCGTCGGCCACGGCCGTTCGCTGCGCTTCGAGAACCGGCTGCCTGGCGGCGACGTCAACCCGCATCTCGCGGTCGCCGGCCTGATCGCCGCCGGTCTCCACGGAATCGAGCAGCGGCTGGAGCTGCCCGACGAATGTCCGGGCAACGCATACACCGCCCACTACGAACACGTCCCCACCACCCTGCGCGAGGCCGCCGAGCTCTGGGAGAACAGCCCGATCGCCAAGGCCGCCTTCGGTGACGAAGTGGTCGCGCACTACCGCAACATGGCCCGCGTCGAACTCGACGCCTTCGACGCCGCGGTCACCGACTGGGAACTCCGCCGCTCCTTCGAACGCATGTGAGGCCCTTCTTGTCGTACGAGCACGAGTACCACGAGGAAATGGACACGTACGTGCACGAGCACCAGGTACTGAACCCGGCGACGGAAGAAGTCATCGCGACCGTCCCCGCCGCGACTCCCGAGGACGTCGACGCGGCCGTCGCCCGCGCGGCTGCGGCCCAGACCCGCTGGGCCGCCCTCGCGCCCGCCGACCGGGCCAGGCTGCTGCGCCGCTTCGCCACCACCGTAGACGAACACCTCCAAGAACTCGCCCAGTTGGAGGTACGCGAGGCCGGGCACGTCATCGGCAACGCGCGCTGGGAGGCGGGCAACGCCCGCGATCTGCTCGACTTCGCCGCCGGGGGAGTGGAACGCCTGTCCGGCCGGCAGATCCCCGTCCCCGGCGGGCTCGACATCACGTTCCTCGAACCCCTCGGAGTCGTCGGTGTCATCGCGCCGTGGAACTTCCCGGTGCCGATCGCCGCGTGGGGGACCGCACCCGCACTCGCGGCCGGCAACGCCGTCCTCCTCAAGCCCGCGGAGACGACCCCGCTGACCGCCCTCCGGCTCGCCGAACTCGCCCTGGACTCAGGCCTTCCCGAACACCTCTTCCAGGTGCTGCCCGGCACGGGCGACGTGGCGGGCAACGCACTCGTCGAGCACCCCGGCGTCGCCAAGATCGTGTTCACCGGATCCACCCGGGTGGGCAAGGCGATCATGGCCAAGTGCGCCGCCCGCGTGAAGCGCGTGACCCTCGAACTCGGCGGCAAGAGCCCCAACATCGTCTTCGCCGACGCCGACATCGAGGCCGCCGCCGCTGCCGCGCCCATGTCGTTCCTCGACAACGCGGGGCAGGACTGCTGCGCCCGCACCCGCATCCTCGTCCAGCGCTCCGTCTACGACCGCTTCCTGGACCTGCTCACGCCCGGCATCGAGTCCGTCGTCGTCGGCGACCCGAACGACGAGCGCACCCAGATGGGCCCGCTGATCTCGAAGGTCCAACTGGAGCGCGTACGGTCGTATGTCACCGACGACCTGAAGGCGATCCGTGGCAGCGCGCCCGAAGGGTCCGGCTTCTGGTTCCCGCCGACCGTCGTCACCGACGTCGACCCGGCCGCGCCCATCGCCGCCCAAGAGGTCTTCGGCCCGGTCGCGGTCGTCCTGCCCTTCGAGGACGAGGCCGACGCGGTACGGCTCGCCAACGCGACCGAGTACGGCCTGTCCGGGTCGATCTGGACACGGGACGTGGGCCGTGCGCTGCGCGTGTCCGGCGCCGTCGCGGCCGGGAACCTCTCCGTCAACTCCCACTCCAGCGTTCGCTACTGGACCCCGTTCGGCGGCTACAAGCAGTCGGGGCTCGGCCGCGAACTCGGTCCGGACGCGCTCGCCGCTTTCACCGAGACCAAGAACGTCTTCATCAGCAACGTTTCCACCAGCACGAACAGCACGGAGGGCTGAGCACTCATGACCGACACCAGCAACGTCTGCCGCCGCCTCGTCGGCCGTACCGCCGTCATCACCGGCGCAGGCAGCGGCATCGGCCTCGCCACCGCGCGCCGGCTCGCCTCCGAGGGCGCGAACGTCGTCTGCGGCGACATCGACGACACCGCGGGCAAGGCCGCCGCCGAGGAGGTCGGGGGCACCTTCGTGAAGGTGGACGTGACCGACGCCGAGCAGGTCGAGGCGCTGTTCAAGGCCGCGTTCGACACCTACGGCTCCGTCGACATCGCCTTCAACAACGCGGGCATCTCGCCGCCGGACGACGACTCGATCCTGGAGACCGGCCTGGACGCCTGGAGGCGGGTCCAAGAGGTCAACCTGACCTCGGTGTACCTGTGCTGCAAGGCCGCCATCCCCTATATGCAGCGTCAGGGCCGCGGTTCCATCATCAACACCGCCTCGTTCGTGGCCATCATGGGCGCCGCCACCTCGCAGATCTCCTACACCGCGTCCAAGGGCGGCGTGCTCGCCATGTCGCGCGAGCTGGGCGTGCAGTTCGCCCGCGAGGGTATCCGGGTGAACGCGCTCTGCCCGGGGCCCGTGAACACCCCGCTTCTCCAGGAGCTGTTCGCGAAGGACCCGGAGCGCGCGGCGCGACGCCTCGTGCACATCCCGGTCGGGCGGTTCGCGGAGGCCGACGAGATCGCGGCCGCGGTCGCGTTCCTCGCGAGCGACGACTCGTCGTTCGTCAACGCCACCGACTTCCTCGTCGACGGCGGGATCTCGGGCGCGTACGTCACGCCGCTGTAGTCCCCCCTCCTCGCCACCACCCCGACAGCCGGGTGTCGCAAGGCGCCCGGCCGTCGGTAATGAGGCACCGCGGTCAGGCGGTGAAGTGGTGCGTGCCGGAGCCGACCTGATAGACCGTGCAGCCGTCCTGCTGGCGCAGGAACGTCCCGTGCGTGTGGGTGACCGCCTCCGGAGTGGATGCGGGGATCCACACCTCGGCAGCCGTGTTGGGCGGCACCGTGCAGGTCAGATTGAAGCGGCCGCCCTGCTGCCGCCACTGTGTGGAGACAGGCCCGTAGACCGAGGTGAACGTGGCGCGGGAGGAGGTGACGGCACCGCCCGGACGGGGGCGTATGACGATCTCGCGGTAGCCGGGCCGGCCCGCAGAGATGCCGGCGATGTTCGCGTACACCCACTCTCCCACCGAGCCGTACGCGTAGTGGTTGAAGGAGTTCATGCCCGGGTCCTGGAAACTGCCGTCGGGCCGTATGGAGTCCCAGCGTTCCCACATCGTCGTGGAGCCCTTGTCGATCTGGTAGCCCCAACTGGGGTAGGAGCGCTGCTGCAGCAGGCGATAGGCGACGTCGGTGTGCCCCGTGTCGGTCAGGACGGGCAGCAGCCGGGGCGTGCCGAGGAAACCTGTTGAGAGGTGCCAGTCCCTGGCCTCGATCAGGGCGACGAGCCGGCCGGCCGCGGCCTTCCGCAATCCGTCCGGCATCAGGTCCATCGACAGCGCGAGGACATAAGCCGTTTGTGTATCACCCTTGACCCTGCCGTCGGAGGTGACATAAGCGTTCCGGAACGCCTCTCGTACTTGTTCGAAGAGAGCGAGGTAGGAGGCAGGATCCTTGCCGAGTTCGGCGGCCATCCGAGCCGCGAGGTCGGCGCTGTGCGCGAAGTACGCGGTGGCGATGACGTCCTTGGGCGTCTCGTCGTCGACGTTCAGCCAGTCGCCGTATCCCTGAGCGGGGCGCAGCAGTCGGTTGCTGTTCTTCTCCAGGTACTTCAGCCACGCCTGGACGGACGGCCAGGCGTCCGCCAGGACCTGGCGGTCGCCGTATGCCTGGTAGAGGGACCAGGGGACGGTGACGCCCGCGTCGCCCCAGCCGGCGGTGCCGCTGCCGAGTCCGCCGACCGCCGGCGCCACGTCCGTGAAAGCGCCCTCCGCGGTCTGGGAGTCCCGGAGGTCGACGAGCCACTTGGACAGGAAGCGGGCCGACTCCATCGTGTAGGCGGCCGTGGGCGCGAAGACGTTGATGTCCCCGGTCCACCCCAGGCGCTCGTCGCGCGCGGGCGTGTCCGTCGGAACGGAGAGGAAGTTCCCGCGCTGCCCCCAGGTGATGTTGCGGTGCAGTTGGTTGAGCATCGGTACGTCGGTCTCGAAGTCGAGCGTGGACGGCGCTGACGTATGCATGACACGTCCGGTGACGGCTCTCGCCGAGGGAGTGCCGGGGAATCCGGTCACCTCGACATAGCGGAAACCGTGGACGGTGAAGCGGGGCTCGTAGCTCTCCTCCCCGCGGCCCTTGAGGGTGTACGAGTCTGTCGCCGACGCGCTCCGCAGGTTCGCCGTGTAGACGGTGCCGTCGGGGTTGAGCACCTCGGCGTGTCTGAGCCGGACGGTCGTTCCCGCGGCTCCCGACACGCGCAGGCGTGCCGAACCGACCATGTTCTGGCCCAGGTCGAACACGAAGACACCGGGCCTGGGTTCGGTCACCTTCTTCGGTGTCAGTTCCTCGGTCACACGGACCGGACCGGCCTCCTGCGCGACGATCAGACGGGGGCCGACGTCGCCGGCGCCGCGTACGCCGAGCCAACTCCCGTCGTCGAAGCCGGGTGAGGTCCAGCCGGGGGTCTCCTTGCGCGCGTCGTACGTCTCGCCACCGTGGAGGTCGGCGGCGACGATCGCCCCGGAGGCGGCCCGCCAGCCGGCGTCCGATGTGATGCGCTCGCTCGTCCCGTCCGCGTACTCCACCTCCAACTGTGCCAGCAGCGCCGGGCGTTCGCCGTACTGGTGAGGACCGAACATGCCGACGTCGCCCGCGTACCAGCCGGGTGCGAGATACACACCGATGGCGTTCGCGCCGGGCCGCAGAAGAGCGGTGACGTCGTACGTCTGGTACGAGAGACGGGTGCGGTAGTCCGTCCACCCGGGAGCGAGCTGGTCGCGACCCACGCGGCTGCCGTTGAGATGGGCCTCGTAGAGACCGAGCGCCGTGGCGTACAGCCGCGCCCGGGACACCTTCCGGCTCCGGAGCCGGAACTCGTGGCGCAGCTGGGTGACGGCGTACGTCACCGGGACGATCCTTCCCCAGGGCCCGCCGCCCCACGGTGCCGCCACCCTCGCCGCCGGCCAGCCGGCGTCGTCGAAGCCGAGCCCGCGCCAGTCGGCGGGAGGTTCTGTGTTCGCGGCCTTCCAGGAGGCATCGGTGACCGTCCTCTGCTCGCCGGAGGCGGTACGGACCGTGAGAACGGCGATGAGCCCCGCCGGGCCCGGGGACGCGTTGGTGGCGGAGACGGCGATGACGTTGTCACCGGCGCGCACCCGGTCCAGCACGTCGATCACGGCCGGTCGGCGCCAGCCCTCGTTGTCGGTCTCCAGGTCGGTACGGGCCACCTCGACCCCGTTCACGGAGACGGTGTACACGTTGTCCACGCTGATGGCGAGCGTCGCCGCGGTGATCCCGTCGGGCAGCTCCGCGATGCGGCGGAACCAACGGGTGACCGCCGGAACACTGCTCGTCGGATCACCCTCGGGGAACCAGATCCAGGAACTGCCCTCGAGGGACGGCACGTCCGTGAGGCTCGCCGGAGCCGAGATCCAGTCGGCCGTCCACTCCCCGGCAGCCATGAGGCCGGTCTCCCACCACGAGGGCTCGCTCCAGCCGGAGGCCCGGCCATCGGCGTCCCACACGCGTACGGACCAGAAGTAGCGTGTCCGGGGTTCGAGCCCAGGACCCCCGTAGGGTACGAGGACGGACTCGTCGGACGCGACCTTCCCGCTGTCCCAGACGTCCGGACGGGACAGGCCCTTTGCGGTGGTGGCGACGCGGATCTGATAGGCGCTCTGCCGCATACCCGGCTTGTGGGAGGCCAACGGCCAGCTCAGCCGGGGGCGTTGTGCATCGAGACCGAGGGGGTGCTGGACGTACTCCACGCTCGGCGCCGTGACGCGCAGGCCGTCGTGCCCTGCGGCCGCCTGCGCCTGGACAGGTTCGGATGCTGGTAAGGCCGCCGCTGGTACCGCGTCCAGGGCCGCCGCCGCGACTGTGGCGGCCGCTCCCGCCAGAACACTCCTCCTACTGATCACTACGACTCCTCGCCCAGGATTGGATGAATCGATTCAGTGCCGGTGAGTGTGGGTAACGTAAGGGCGAGCGGGGCGAAGGTCAATCAGTGTGCAGGTACTTTCGCAAGCGCCCCAGTTTCCGTCGCCACTCCGAGCGAAGCCGGCGCGTGAAGCGGGCGCGAGGTGATTGAACGGTTTCAATCAGGACCCCGAAAGTCTGAGGACGTTCAGGTCACCCGACCCGCTAGGAGCGCAGGCGCTCGGCGATGTCGTACGAGTTCACTCGCGGGGTGCGGATGTCGGCGATCAGCTCACGCCAGACCTCGAACTTCGTGTCCACCCGCTCTCCGTGCATTCCCAGGTACGCGACGGCCAGGCCGTGGCCGTACAGCTCGTTCCGAGCCGGGTCCGCCGTACTCGGCATCGAAGGCGGCGACCGTCTCCGGGTTGCCGGTCACCCGGCGGAAGATCTCGGCGCCTTCGGCCAGCGCGCGCTCGCGCTGCTTCTCCTCGGCGACCTGTGCCAGGTAGGAGTCCAGCGTCAGCCCCGCCGCGTCGGCCAGGGCCTGGAGCCTGGCACGCTCGGCCGGGCGGGCAAGCCCGGTCCGTATTACGCCGCAGCGGCCGGGCCCGTACCGTCGGGCGTGAAACCGGGCGTGAACGTGACGGGCAGGCGTTCGGGGCCGCGCAGACCGCCTGGACTCCACCGCAGCTCGCCCGGCGGTACGGCCAAGGCGAGACCGGGAAGGCGACGCAGGGCGGTCCCGATGGCGATCTGACCCTCCAGCCGGGCCAGCGGGGCGCCCAGGCAGTAGTGGATTCCGTGCCCGAACGCGAGGTGGGCGTTGTCCCCACGGGTGATGTCCAGACGATCGGGGTCCGGGAACCGCGCCGGATCCCGGTCGGCGATGGCGGAGGCCACCAGCACGGTGGCGCCGCGCGGGATCCTCACGCCCGCGATCTCGACGTTCTCCCGCGCGAAGCGGGCGATGCCGGGGTTTACCGGTCCGTCGTAGCGCAGGAACTCCTCGATCGCGTCCGGCAGCAGCGCCGGATCGTCCCGCAGTAGCCGAAGCTGGTCGGGATGGGCGAGCAGTGCGGCGATGCCGCCGCTGATCAGTTTGACGGTGGTGATGTATCCGGCCACCAGCAGCAGGAACGCCATGGCGATCAGCTCGTCCTCGTCCAGCCGCTTCTCCTCGTCCCGAGCGATGATCAAAGCGCTGAGCAGGTCGTCTCCGGCGTTGGCTCGTTTGGCTTCCAGAAGCCTGATCAGGTACGCGCGCATGTGCTGCCAGGCACCGTCGCTCACGGCCGGGTCCGGCGGCTCGGGTCCCCGGAGGATCATGTCGTCGGTCCACCGCTGGAAGTCGTACCGGTCCGTAGTGGGCACCCCGAGCAGCTCGCTGATCACGGCGACCGGAAGCGGCAGCGCGAAGTCGGCGACGAGGTCCGCGCGGCCGGCCTGCACGATCGTGTCGAGCAGGTCGTCGGTGATGGCCTGGACACGGGGCCGCAGCTCGGCCACGCGGCGCGCGGTGAACGCCTTCGAGACCAGGCGACGCAGGCGGGCGTGGTCGGGCGGGTCCGCCCGGAGCATGGTGTTCAACATGGACTCGCGCTCCGTCGCGGGCAGCTGTCGGAGGAGCCGGGGGTCCGACGCGTCGCGGACATCGCTGCTCAGGCGCGGGTCGCGCAGCGCGGCGAGGCCGTCCTCGTAACGCGTGACAAGCCAGGCCTCAAAGCCGCCGACGATGACCGCGCGCCGCACCGGGCCCTCCTCGCACAGCTGTCGGTAGAACGGGAACGGGTCTGCCACGAAGGCCGGATCGGCATACGGAAGCAAGAACGGCTGCTCGCTCATCGTCGTCTCCCGAAGTACGTCGAAGTGCTTCACAGAACGTCTGGGTTCGCCACGGATTACGCGGCGGATTCAGTAGATCTTGAGTGCATATGTCCCAGTATGGCGACTCTGCGATTCGCGCTGAAAGGGCCCGATGGGGTGGACCGCGTGCGGTGTGGTGGGCGGCGGCCCCCGCGGGAATGGGCCTCGCCCTGCTGCTGGCCGGTCCGGCCCGGAGTGGAGGTCGCTGTCCTGGCCCTGAACCGCCGGCTTGTATGGCGGCAGCGGTGCGTGACTGGTTCACCGTCACCGGGCACGCCGGGCATCTGGTGCAGGCGATCGCGGCCGGCGGCGGTGGGTTCGCGTCCCGGATGGCCTCGCCTGGAAACGCGGTCGACGGACGCCTCGCGTGTCCGTTACCGTCCGTGGCTGTGAGCAGCAGATTCCGTGAGGTCGCGGCGCGCAACGCGCGCATCGCCGAAGAAGGTTCCTACCAGCTGGAGGATGGCCGCAGGGTCGAGGTGCGTGAGACGCTCGCCGCCGCCCGCTCCGGGACCGTCAGCTACGCCCCCGCCGCCTTGCGGGACCTCGCCGCCGAGCGCTTCGCGCTGACGCACGGCACCGCCTTCACGGTCACGGCGGAGAGCAGCCTGCAGGCGGCACGCCGACTGCATCTGGCCGGGTCCGGACATATCGCGGTACTCAACTTCGCCTCCGCCCGCAATCCCGGCGGCGGTTACCTCGGCGGCGCCCGCGCGCAGGAGGAGGACCTGTGCCGCACCTCTCTGCTCTATCCGTGCCTGCTCGAGGCTCCCGACTACTACGCGGCACACCGGGCGTCCGCGGACCTGCTCTACAGTCACCGCGTGATCTGGTCGCCCGCGGTCCCCGTGCACCGCGGCGACCGCGGTGAGTTGCTGACCGAGCCCTACCCCGTGTCGTTCTTGACCTGCCCGGCGCCCAACGCAGGGCAGGCGCTGCGGCGCGACCCGGGCGCGGGCGAGGAGATCGCCCGGGTGCTGCGCGAGCGCGCCGGGCTGGTACTCGCGGTCGCCGCCCACCACGGGGTGTGCGAGTTGGTGCTGGGTGCGTGGGGCTGCGGCGTGTTCCGCAACGATCCGGAACAGGTCGCCGACGCCTTCCACGCGCACCTGGCGGCCGACACGGGCGCGTACCGGGACGTGTTCGCGAAGGTCGTGTTCGCGGTCTGGGACCGCACGCCGCGGTCGCCGAACCGGGCCGCCTTCGCCGCCCGGTTCGGCGGATAGCCGGGCCGCCGCGGGCGGTTTGCCACGGCGGCACAGGCCGGTCCCGCGTCGGCTGCTGCGAGTGCCGTGCCGGGCACGTGCCGGCCGTGTGGTGAGGGAGGGTGCGCCGGACGGGCGAACGCCGGTCGAACTCCGATCACGTGCGAGGGTCCTGCCCTCCGGCATGTCCGGGCTCCGTCGCTTTACGCGCTCCCCTGAGCCGCCGTGACCAGCCCCGGTCGGGACATCTGCGGCCACACCAGCAACACGTTGCTCACACCGCCCTGTTGACGCGTGTCAATGATGATCATAGGCTCCCTCGCCGTCGGCTCCGGCGCGCACCCGGAATCCAGATTCCGTCCGTCTGCGCGCGGTTGCCCCTCGTCGACCCGTCGACGACGGGTCCGGGGCCGTAGCTCGACAGCGCCACCTGCACCGCCCCGTACCGACAACTCCGGGAGGAGCAAGTGAGAAGACGACGCACGGCCCCTTGGGCCGCCTCAGTCGCCATCACCACCCTCGCATTGACCGGCACACTCGCCGGACCCGCCACCGCAGCACCCGACACCACATCCGAGTCCGCCACCGCAGGGCAGGCCCGGTCGGAGGTGGCCACCGCGACCGACCCCGTCACGCACGAGGAGAACGACCGCGTCCCGGAGGGCTCGCTCTGGACGCAGCACTACTTCCCCTCCTCGGACGACAGCGGGGTCGAGTTGCACGCCGACGTGCTGCGCCCGGCAGGCCTGCCGGCGGATGCGAAGACGCCGGTGATCCTGTCGGTGGGCCCGTACTTCTCCCACGCGGGAGAGAGCTCCCCCGCGGGGTGGAACCATGTCGGGCCATCGGCACGATTCCAGGACTTCATCGACGGTGCGCACCTCATGGAACGCGGATACACCTTCGTGATGGTCGACCTGCGCGGCTTCGGCGGCAGCACCGGCTGCCTGGACTTCCTCGGCCCGGGGGAGCAGGCCGACGTCAAGGCGGCCGTCGAGTGGGCAGCGAGCCAGCCGTGGTCGACCGGCAAGGTCGGCATGTACGGCAAGTCGTACGACGCCAACACCGGGCTGGCGGCCAATACCCTCAAGCTCAAGCCTCTGCGGGCGATCGTTTCCCAAGAACCGACCTGGAACAGGTACAACTACCTGTACAGCAACGGGGTGCCGCGTTCCAACGTGACCAGCACCCCGCGGGGTTACTACTCGATCGCGACGATGGCGCCGCTGGCCGACGACAGCGACCACTACAAGGCGAACGCGGGGTACGAGAAGAACCACCCCGAGTGCGAGAGCGACAACCTCACCAACACCCAGAACCCCGACCCGAAGTCGCCGTTCTGGCGTGCCCGTGATTTTGCCTCCCGCGCCGCCGGATCCCAGACGCCGCTGTTCGTCACGTCGGGCTTCATCGAGGACAACACCAAGCCCGAGCAGATGCAGAAGTACCTGGCCAACCATCAGGGTCCGCAACGCGGTTGGATCGGCCAGTGGGAGCACGTGCGCGGTAACGAGACCAATGCCAAGGGCCAGCTCAAGATGGGCCGGGCGGGCTGGTTCGACGAGGTGATGCGGTTCTACGACCAGTACCTCCGCGGCATCGAACCGTCGGTGACCGACCCGGCGTTCTCCCTCGAGGACAGTCTCGGCCACTGGCGTGCCCAGCCGACCTGGCCGGTGACCAACGACTCGTACAAGGTGCGGTTGGCGCCCGGGCAGTACGTCGACGACGGCGGCAAGGCACAGAAGGCCGGCCTGTCGATGACGGCGCCGGAGTCTCGGGGCTTGGACATCGAGGACGCGCCGGGGGCCGGCTCGCTGACGACTGACCGGACGAGTGCGCTCAGCGCCGACGCACCCGCCAACAGCTACTGGACCTGGTCCACGCCCGCCGCTGAGCAGGTGCGGATCACGGGCAGCCCGGAGATCACGCTGAAGACCCGGGGTCAGGGCAATGTCTGGGCACGGTTGTGGGACGTCGCTCCGGACGGCAAGGCGACGATGTTCAACGAGAACGTCGCACTGCTGGAGAGCAGCGGATCAACCTCCTTCGCCCTGAAGGCGACGGACTGGACCTTCGAGCAAGGGCACCAGTTGGGGGTCCAGATCGGAACCATCACCTCAAACGGCTGGCGGAGCGTTCCCTCGGGGGAGACGATCACGGTCTCCGACGCGCGGCTCGCCCTTGAGGTGCAGGACCCGCGGTTCGACTCGCCGACCCAGGGCGACCGCTCGCCGTACCTGGACACGTACGTGCGGGCGAACACCATCACGCTGAACAACGTCGGCACCCCCACCTTCCCGCTGAGCATCTCAAAGAACGGATGACCCAGCGGCTGCCCGGCACCCGCCCATGCGGGTGCCGGGCAGCGTGGTCGCCGGGTACATCGGGCGCCGCCGCGCCACCAAGCAGGGTGTCGAGGGACGCCGGCGACAGCCGGCGTCCCTCGACCACGCCTCAGTGGGCGCCCGGGGCCGCCTCCGCGGGGGCGAGTCCTCGAGGGCCCGCGGTGCCGAACGCCTGCCGGTCCGGCGCCGGTCCGGCGACCGGCACCTCGATCTCGACGACCGGCTGTTCCGGGGCGCCCACCTGGGGCACCGTGCCGGACGCGGTGCCCGTTGTGGCCGCGACCACCGCGGCCGGGGCGCCGCCCCGGCGCCGGACCGCACCGGGGACGAGCGGCCGGCCGCCGGCGTGCAGGGCGACCGCCGTCAGCGGCAGCGCCAGCAGGAGCAGCCCGGCGCCCAGTACCAGGCCCATCGCCGGGTAGCCGGCGCCCGCGGACAGCAGGCTTCCGACGAGCGGGCCGCATGCGGTGCCCAGCGAGGACGCGGATCCGGCCAGCACCGCCCAGCGGCCGCGCGGGTCGAGTGAGGCCGCCAGTCCGATGAGGTAGGAGAGGACGATCGGGTAGACGGTGTTCCAGGCGATCTCGCCGGTCGCGAACGACGGCAGGTCGTCCGCCGAGGCGCTGACAGCGATGCAGCAGGCGATCAGTGCGGTGCCCGCTCCGATCGGCAGTGCCCGTCCGAGCCGCGCGCCGAGCGCGCTCGCGCCGATGACGCCGAGCAGCCCGGTGCCCAGGGCTGTGGCGAAGACCGCGCCGACGGTGACCTCGCTCAGCCCTGCCTGATGCAGGCCGATGCGGCCGCTCACGCCCCACAGCGAGTTCTGCGCCATGGACCAGAACAGCATCGAGCCCGCGAGGACGAGCCCCGAGCGGAGGTAGGGGAGCGGGCCGCGCGGCGCCGCCGTGTGACCAGGCGCCACGGCACCGGCGAGTCGGCCCGTCGCGGGCCACACCAGCAGCGCGGTCAGTGCGATCGCAGCGAACGGCAGCCCGTGTCCGGGCCCGAGGTGAGGGATCGTCAGGTACACGGCGCCGGCGAGTGCGGAGACGCTCAGCAGCCCGAAGGTCGAGGTGCGGTGCGGGTCGCGCTGGGCCGCGATGCCCGACGCGGCGACCGTCGTCGCCGTGCCCGAGCCGAAGCCGCCCGCCATCGCCCCGGCGACCACCGCCGGTACACTGTCCGACAGGGCCGCGCAGCCGTAGCCGAGCGCCGCGAGCAGCAGTCCGGAGCGGGCCAGACGCCGTGGCCCGAACCGCTCGACGCGCGCCGCGAGCGTGAAGCCCGCCGCGGCAGAACTCAGCAGCAGCGCACTGCCGACGAGCCCCGCTTGCGCGGGCCCTAGGCCCAGCCGGTCGCCGAGGCGGCCGACGATGGTGGGCAGCAGATAGGGCGCGAGGTAGCCCGCCATGAAAAGGGCGACGAGGGGCCAGGAGGAACCGCGCGAGAGCGCGGGCGCGGGGGAGGACACGGGCGTTCCCAGGGCATGCGAAAACGACAGGGGGGAGGGGTGGAGAAAGAAAAAGAGGGGGATGGGCGACCGTCGACGGACAGGAACGCGAGGCAATTTGTATCAAGCGCGGGTATGCGCAAAAAAGCCGGGGGGATGTGATCTGCATCACATAGCGTTTGGTGCCGAGGGTCCTGGGCAAAAGTGGGGCCCCGTCTGGTTCGGTGGGGCGTGTTTGTGCAGGTCAGCGGCAGTTCGGAGGTGAAGTGGGCAGGGGGCTGGAGAAGTCCGGCATCGCCGCCGCCACCGCTGAGGCAAGGAGAAGAAGCAGGCGTCGTAACCTCCTCGGGTGAACGACTCCTCTTGCTTCTGCCTCCTGTGCGCCCCTCCTCCGGATGGTCCGGCCTGGGAGGAGCGTGATGGCCGCATAGCCGCAAGCGTTTCCGAGTTCGGCTGGCACGTGATGGGCGTCGGAGCAGGGGGCGATGCGTCGGCGGACTGGGCCTACTCGATCGGTCTGTGGCACACCCTGCGCAGCCCCGAGGTCTGCGTCTTCGGCCTGCGGATCGAGACGATGATGCCCATCCTCAACGTCGCGGGCGGAGAGATCCGCAACGGTCACCGGCTGGAAGCCGACCAGGTGCGTGACGACATCCTGAACGGCTACCCGGTGACCGTCCGGCCGGTCCACCCGAGCTGGTACCGGGACTTCTTCGGTGCCGGGATCGACTACTACCAGGCCCATCCGCTTCCGGTCATGCAGCTGTTCTGGCCGGACAAGGAAGGCCGCTTCCCCTGGGACGACCAGGTCGATGAATACTGCCGCGCGAGCCAGCCTCTGCTGTGGATCTCGAAGGAGGAGGCCAGCGGACCGTGGGCCGATCTCGACTGAGGCCGACGCCCGGTCCTGGGCGGCGTGGCCTGGTGGGGGCCAACGGCCGCTCAGCCCGCTTCCAGCAGTAGTGCTGGTTCGAGCAGCCCCAGACGACCATGAGGCTGAGGGTCAGGGGCGGTTCAGGCCCCACGTCTGCAGGGCGTAGGGCCGCCCCTTCTCCTCACCCCTGATCAGCGGCACGTCGAGCAGTCTGAAGCCCGCCCTGGTGGCCACGGCGACACTCGCGGCGTTCTCGGCCTCCAGTTCCAGGATCACCTGCCCCGCGCTCAGCTGCTCGAAGGCGTACGCGGCCATCACCCGCACCGCACGCGCCGCCAGCCCCTGGCCGCGGTGCGCCGGGCCGACCGCGTAGCCCAGCTCTGTGCCCTCGGGCGCACGCCGCAGCATCACCTCGCCGAGCGGTGCGCCGCCGTCGACGGTGATGGCGAGCAGGATGGTCGTGCCCTCGGCCCGCAGCTGCCGGTCCCGGTCCAGTCGTGCGCGGGCGGCCGCTTCGTCGAAGGGGGACACGATCGGTGTCCAGTACGCGATGTCGGGGTGGTCGAACAGCTCCGGCATCGCGGCCAGGTCCGCCTCCGTCCAGTCGCGGAGGACGAGACCCTCTCCTGTGAGCTCGATCCGCTCGGGAAAGGACGACGTGGCGCTGCTCATGCTGGGGGACCTCCCTGGCTTGTTCAGGACAAGGCAGGATAACTGGGTGCAGGCGAGGGATTGCGCCGGGACGGCGGAACGCCGGTCTGTGCGCGTTGTGCCCGCGCCACCGCTGATGCGGACACTCCGGGCCGAATCTAGACTGAGCGAGGCGTAGAAAGTCCTGGATTAGGGAGATGTGCACCGTGGCCAAACGAGGGAACAAGCGACGCGGCCGTAAGAAGAAGAAGGCCAATCACGGCAAGCGTCCCAACGCCTGAGCCGACCTGAGCCGGTCAAACCGTCACCGTCTCGCCGTCCGGGAACGTGACCGTCACCCGCCCGTCGTCCTCGCGCGTGCACGTGATCGACTCGCGCAGGGCCCAGGGGTGGACGACGTCGCGGGTGAGCACCACCAAGGTGACGTGGACACTCTCACCGCCCGGATGGCGCACGGCTCGCAGGTACGGGGTCGCCGAGTGCGGGCCGTAGGCGTTCGCCTCGACCTCGCGCGCGACGCCCGTGTCCTCGTCCCATCCGTACAGCGCGGCCACGGCGCTGGTCAGCCCCGACTCCGTACGGGTCAGCGCCCAGCCGGGCCCCTGCTCGGAGTGCGGCCGCACCCTGTCGGCGACCGCGTACCCGCCCTCGCGCACCGTCGCGCCCTCAGGTGCCCGCACCCGGTGCACGCGCAGCTCCCACGGCCCGTGCAGCACGCTCGTCGACTCGATAGGGAACTCGTCGTCCCTGCCCGGGAGTTGCACGTCGTGACGGGACGACGCGCGGCGCCCCTGGCAGCCGAGGGGGTGGATGCGGCGGCGGCGCGACGGGGTGCCGTCCGCGGTGAGCAGCGCGATGTGGTTGTCGACTGCGCGGGCCCAGGCGTGCGGCGCGGACTCCGGGGCGGTGGCCGTGGAGTAGGCGAACTTGGCGTAGTGCGGGTCGTCGCTCGCCGGGCCGTCCGGCGGGTTGTGGTCGCTGCCGTGGTTGACCAGGCGGACGACACCGTCGTGCGGGGTGCCGTGCAGTAGCCAGCCGGGCGCGCGAAGCGCCGTGTACTGCGTGGACTGCTCGACGGGCAGCGGGAGTTCCCTGTCCGTCCACACCGGGTGGTCGGCGGGAAGCAGCAGACCGAGGAACCCCTTGCTCGCCCAGTACGGCGACGCGGGCCCCGAGTACGGCTGTGTCGCGGGCAGGAACGTGTCGTACCAGCCCAGCGGCAGCAGCCCCCGCTCGTCCGGCACCCCGCGCTCGGCGAAGTGCCGGGCCGCGCCGGAGGCGAGGCGCCGGGTCAGGCCCGGCGCGAGCGGGGTGCAGTCGGCGAGCGCGCCCAGCCACACCGGAGCCGTCGCCGCGATGCGGTACGTCAGCGACCGGCCCTGGTGCACCGGCGCGCCGTCCGCGCCGAAGAACTGCGGGTACGTGGCGAGGAACTGGGCCAGCCGCTCCCGGTAGACGGCGCCCCGCCCGCCGTCCCCGTCCGGCCCCGCCATGCGGGCCCACAGCAGCGGGTACAGGTGCATGGCCCAGCCGATGTAGTAGTCGAAGTTGCGGCCGTCGCCGTCCGTGTACCAGCCGTCGCCGACGTACCAGTCCTCGATCCGGTCGAGGCCCGCATCGATGTCGCCCTGGTCGTACGGTGCGCCGACCGAGGCGAGGAACTGCTCCGACACCACTTGGAACAGGCGCCAGTTGTTGTCCCAGGTCTTCGCGCCGATGAACCCGGAGAACCAGTCGACGACCCGCTCCTGGACCCGGGTGTCGAGCCGGTCCCAGATCCAGGGGCGGGTCTCGTGCAGGCCGAGCGCGATCGAGGCGGCCTCGACCATCTGCTGGGAACAGTTCGTGAGTTCGGGCCAGGCCTCGCCGCTGTCACGGTCCGTGCCCGTTGTCAGACCCTGCGTGTACCTTTCGATGAGGTGGGAGATGGCCGCGGAATCCGTTCCGTCGCTGCCGCCCGCGCCCGCGATCCGGAAGGAGGCCAGCAGGAATGTCCGAGCGAACCCTTCGAGCCCGTCCGAGACGACCCCGGACCAGCTGGCCCGCCCCGGCAGCCGGTACTGCGCGAAACCCGGTGTGGCGTAGGGCAGCAGGGCCGACAGTTGCCAGTCGGCCAGGGCCTCCCAGTGCGCCCGGGTCCAGCCGGTCAGGGGGGAGCGGACGCGGTCGGTGGGCGGCAGGGGGAAGTGCGGGGCGGGCATGGTGGTTCGCTGGCTCCTTCGGCGGGCGGCGGGCGGTACGGGTGGGTCGGTGGCGGCAGGCTCAGCGCAGCCGGGCAGTGTGCGTATGACCCCGTGAGCCGCCCACGCGGACGGTGAGCACGGGCTGTCGGCCCGGAGTGACGGACACCGTGTCGTCGGCGCTGACCACCGTGCTCACGGGGAAGGGGAGCCGGACGGTCAGGGTCGTCGCCGTGCGGCCCGGATCCGCCACCGCCACCGATATGCCCTCGTCGCGGCGGCACACCAGGACGGTTCCGGGGCCGTCCGCGCTCAGCCCGTCGACCGAGCCGGCCGCCCAGAAGTGTGCCGCGAGCAGGCCGAGACGGGGCGAGGCGACGGCCTGGACGGTGGCGTCGTTGGCGAGTACGCGCGCCGGGAGGGAGCGGGACCAGGCCAGGGTCGCGGCAGGGGTCGCGCCCGGCAGCAGGACGTAGGCGTAGGAGGCGGACGTGGGGGAGGGGCCGTGGTCGAACCAGAGGGTGGCGTAGCGGCGGCTCACCGGGGTGGTGCTGCCGCCGGTGTCCGCACCGGTGTTGAGGGCGCTCCACGTGCCGGTCCGCTCCTCGCGCAGGGCGCGCAGCGGTCCGCCGGAGGGGAAGACATAGCCGCCCGTGCCTTCCAGGTGGGCCCAGCGTGCGTCGTCCAGTTCGGCCGACCACCCCTGCTCCGTGGGCTGCCGATGCCCGTCGACGATGAGCAGCGGCGCCCCTTCGGCGTGCAGGTTCCGGTTCTCCACCACCGTCTCGATCGTCCTGCCGTCGCTCGCCGTGATCCCGGCGCCGAGCGCGAGGACCGCGTTGTCCAGGAAGAACCACGCCTTCTTGGCCCGCAGCGTCGACCCGTCCGCCAACAGCTCCATCGCGGCGGCACCGAAGCGGGCGTCGAGCACGGCGCCGCCCGCGACCGCGTTCTTCGGGCGGAAGGTGCCGGTCCCGCCGCCGGTCCCGAGATCGGCCCGCGCGCGGGTGTCCACCGTCGTGCCCGGCAGCCGGTACGGGTCGACGGTCGGCCAGAAGGAGTCACCGAAGGCGTCCGGGTCGTCGCCGTCGTACAGGTATGTCATGCCGTCGCCGGTGTACCAGCCGTGCAGATTCTCGCCGTTGCCCATCTCGTAGGCGGCGATGCGCTTCGACGACAGCGACAGCGCGCACGCCCAGGACGGGCGCCGATGCACCACGCGGTCCATGTCTGCGAGGACGAGGTGCCCGGTGAGGCGGTCCGCGGGCCGCACCGCCGGATCGTCGAGGAGGGCCTTCGCGCGGGCCAGGGCGGGGATCCCGATGAGTTCCTTGTACGGCGTCCTCGTGTTGCGCAGGATCCAGCCCTTGGCCGCCGCGCGCCAGCGGTCCGCGTACGCCTGCGGTGCCCCGTCGGCGAGTTGGAGGATGTGCGAGACCGCGGCCGCACCGTCGTTGTGGTCGCGGGCGGACTCGCGGGAGATGGCACGGCCGCGCACCGCGTCCATCATCAGACCGTCGAACAGGAAGGGCTCGAAGCTCCGCTCGACAGCCTCGTACAGCACCTCGACCGAGGGGTCGGTGACGGCCCAGTCGGAGCCGGCGAGCAGCGCGATCAGCTGGCCGGCGCCACCCAGCAGGACGCTGCCGTACGTGCCCGTGTACGCGACGTTGGAGTGCTGTACGAACGAGCCGTCCCGGTAGAACCCATCACCCGAAGTGACGTACTGGAACAGGCTGTTCTTCCCGCTGTCGCGGACGTCGGACAGGGCGTCACGGGCCAGGACGAGCGCGGCGGGGTCGCGCGCGAGCAGCCCGCGCAGGGCGACGATGACGGCCTTGTCGGAGCGGTTCGCGCCGGTCTCGGCGAGCGTCGGGGAGTTGGTGCGGCGATCCGCATTGGGGACGAACCTGGCCACCGTCTTCACATAGGCATCGCGGTCCTCCGCCGGGAGATCGGCGCGCAGCAGCACGCAGATGTCCATCAGCGCGCGCGGCGCGCCGATCTCCCAGAACCACCAGTTGCCGGTCTCGGGGCGAGAGGCGTTGTAGCCCACGGTGTGCAGGAAGCGCAGCGCGTCGAGGATCCCGTCGCGCACGGCCGCCTGCCCGGTGAGGGAGGTGCCGGGGGTGGCCCACGCGGTCGCGAGCGTGCGCAGTCGCGGATAGCTCTGGCCGAACATGCCGGGATCGGAGGCCGGGGACAGATCGGCCCACAGCGCCTTGCGGCCCGTGGAGGTGTCGATCTGCCGCCACCAGGCGGAGGCCTGTGTGTCCAGGGCGGTGAGCGCGGCCGCGAAGTCCGGGTCCTCGGGGTCGAAGGCGCCGCCGGTCAACTGCTGTGCGGCGCGGGCGAGCAGGGGCTCGTACGGGTCGTCGGCGGAACCGGTGGCGGCACTCGCGACGCCCGGGCGGGCGACGAGGGTGGCGACGGCGCCCGCTCCGGCGAGCGCGAGGGTCTGGCGTCTGCTCAGGTCCATGGTGGGTCTCGTCCTCCGGGTCAGTCGGTCAGCGTGGCGGGGTCGGTCGTCGGCTTCGGCAGATGGAGTGCGGCCAGTTCGGCCCGTCCCGCGGCGTCGATGGGGAACGCCCAGGTGGTGACGAAGAAGTCGGTGAGGTCGCGCTCCGCGACACGGCTCGCGTACGTGGCCAGCGCCCGGTACCGCTTGGCCGTCTCGGTGTAGTCCGACTGGGGGTTCTCCTCGCGCACCAGCTTGTGCATCCTGGGCCAGAAGTCGTCACCGAAGGCCACCTCCAGCTGTCGCAGCGGCACGAGCTTCTCGTACGCGCTGAAGGACTTCTCGTACGTCAGCCCCGCCGTGCCGAACTTGGCCCGGGCGGACTGGAAGTAGTTCAGGCCCGTCTTCGGGTCGACGCTGAGCAGGTTGGAGGGCTGGCCGAGGGCACGCTGCACGGCCAGCGAGTAGATGTTCACCGTGACCTCGGTCAGCCCCGACGGCTTGTACGCCATCTGTTGGTGCAGATGGCCGAGTTCGTGGTACAGCCCCCAGCCGCGGGTGCGCAGCCCCTCCACCGTGGTGGCCCGGTCGAGATAGGCGCGCGGGAACCCGTTGTAGCCGTGCGTCGCGTACGCGCCGACGCCGGACGGCACCACCGACACCTCGGTGAAGTGGTAGCCGCCGGCCTTGGACCGGTGCACCGGCTTCGAACCGTCCAGGCCGCTGATGTCGGACTCGGCCTCGATGATCTGCTCCAGGAGGCGCAGCAGTGCGGCGTGGTCCTCCTCCCGGTACAGCAGCGCGCCGTCCCGGGTGAGCGTCACGATGGAGCGCGGCCCGTGCAACTCGACGACCGGGACATCGGTGTACGTGTCCAACTGGCCTTGGTAGTCGGCCCCGGTGGTGCGCCCGAGCGTGAAGACCGGCATCGGTACGGAGCCGCTCTTGAACCGGATCGCGGCGCGCTGCCCGTGGCCCTCCAGGGTGAAGTAGACGGGTCCGCCGTACGGATCGGTCACGGTGTTCGCACCGGGCTTCAGCTGATGGCTGCGCGGTTCGGTGACGGTGCCGTAATAGTCCCACTGCCCGATCCAGAGGGTCGGCACCACGCCGTCGTAGGGCAGCACGTCGAAGCGGAGGGGGGTGGCCGGTGGGACGTAGCGGCCGGTCGTCTGGAACTCGGAGCCGCGCAGGGCCTGGCCGAGGCGGAGCCGCTCCGCCTCGGCGGAGGGGCGGGCGACGAGCGGCACGGTGAGGTCGCCGGCGGCCTGCGCGGTGCCGGCGCCTAGGCCGCCGACGGCGAGTGCGGCGCCCGTGGCCGCGGCGGTGGCGAGGACGGTACGGCGGGACGGGGATGCGGGGGTGCGCATGAGGCGTCGTCTCCTTTGGGCGGTCCGTACGCTGATGGGGGGCTGCGGCCTGAGCGAGCGGGGTCGGCCGAGGACGAGTGCTGTGGTGTGCGTGCGGCGGCGCGAGCCGCCGGTGACGGCGGGGCGCGGGCCTCGCTCGACCCTCACCGTGTCGTCGGCGGACGTCACCGCTCTGACCGGCCGGGGCAGCCGGAGGACCGGCGGTATGTCCGCGCGGTCAGTCCGTGAGCGTGCTCGGGTCCGTGTCCGGCTTCGGGAGGTTCAGGGCGGCGATCTCCGCGACGCCCTGCGCGTCGATCGGCATCGACCACTTGTCGACGAGGAACTCCGTCAGATCGCGGCCCGCCGTGCGCGAGGCGTAGGTGCCGAGGGCGCGATACTGGCGCGCTTCGACCTCCGGCGGGTGGTCGTAGTCCTCCACCGGGGCGTCGTGCTGGTGTTCCGCGCGGACCAGCCGGTGCAGGCGCGGCCAGAAGTCGTCACCGAAGGCGAGTTCCAGCTGCCGCAGGGGGACGAGCTGTTCGTAGGCGCCGAAGTCGTCGACGTAGGAGAGGCCGGGGGTGCCGAGCTTGGCCCGGGCGGACTGGAACCAGTTGAGGCCCGTCTTCGCGTCGACCGTGAGGAGGTTCGAGGGGCGGCCCAAAGTGCGCTGTGCCGCCAGCGAGTAGATGTTCACCGTGACTTCGGTGAGGCTGCCGGCCTGGTAAGCGGCCTGCTGGTTGAGGTGCCCCAGTTCGTGGTACAGGCCCCAGCCGCGGGTGGTGAGGCCGTCGACCGTGCACAGCCGGTCCATGTAGGCGCGGGGGAAGCCGTTGAAACCGTGCCACGCGTACGCGGTGACGCCCTTGGGGACGGTGCTGACCTCGATGAAGTGGTAGCGGCCCGCCTTGGGCCGGTCGAGGGGCCGGCCGCTGTCGAGGCCGCTGATCCGGTCATGCGAGTCGATGATGGTGTCGAACAGCGACATCAGCGCGGCGTGGTCCTCGCCGCGGTACAGCAGCGCACCCTCGCGGGTCAGCGTCAGGATGGCCCGGTCCGTGACGAGTTCGACCCAGGGGACGCCGGTGACGGTGTCGAGCTGCCGCTGGAACTCGGTCTCGCTCGTCCGGCCGAGCTCGAAGACGGCCATCCGCTCGGCGCCGGAGACGAAGGTGACGGCGGCACTCTGACCGTGACCGGCGAAACTCAGGTACATCGGGCCGCCGTAGAGGTCCGCGACCTCGTTCAGGCCCGGCCGGAGCCGGTACGTCCGCGGCGCTTTCAGGTCGGTGTTCGTGTGGTAGTCGTCGAAGGTGCCGATGTGCAGAACCGGGAGCACCCCGTGGGCCGACCGCACCCGGACGGTGATGGGCGTGCTCGGTGCCGCGTAGCGCCCGGTGGGGATGAAGTCGCCGGCCCGCAGCGACCGGTCGAGCCGCAGCCGTTCCGTCTCGGCGTCCGGGAACGCCTTGACGAACAGCGTGTCGCCGCTCGCGGTGCCGGGCGACGCGGCGGAGGCGGTCGCGGTTCCGGTGCCGAGTGCGACGGCCGCACCGGCACCTGCCAGTGCGGCGAGCACGGTGCGACGGCCGGGGCCGGACGGCGTGGCGGGATCATGGAGAGGCTTGTGGGCATGGCGCATCCAGGGACTCCCATGGGGACGGACGACGTCGGAGCGATGGACGGGACGAGCGGTGGGGCTGCGCGCCAGCATGTAAGCGTTTGCTATCCGGCCGCAAGAGGGTTCGCCGAGTTTCTGTTCGTTACTATGCGGATCGGGGCTCTTGCGAGCAGAATCAAGCAAGCCGTGCCCAGTGTCAGCTCCGGCGCGGCTTGCCGTTCCCCGAGGGCGTGCTCATCGGTGCCGCCACCGACTCCCGCACGACGATGTGCGTGCCGAGGCGCAGCGTGCCGGTCGTCGGGGCGCGCCAGTCGTCCTCGTCGCCACCGTTGAGTGCGACCCGCACCGCCTGCCGACCCATCTCCTCCAGCGGGATCCGCACGGTCGTCAGCCGGGGCCGCAGCTCCTGGGCCACCGGGATGTCGTCGTACCCGACCAGCGACATGTCCTGCGGGATGCGCAGCCCGGCCTCTTCCAGAGCCTGCGCCGCGCCCGCCGCCACGATGTCGTTCGCGGCGAACACGGCGGTGAACTCCGGTCCGCCGTTCAGCAGTTCGGCCATGCGGCGGTACCCGAAGGCGCGGCTGAAGGCGCCGGGCTGTTCCAGCTCGGGATCCCGCGCGATGCCGCGCAGTTCGAGCGCGCGCCGGTGTCCGGCGAGCCGGTCCCGCGCCGTGGAGAGGCCGGGCGGCCCGCCCAGGTAGAGGATCCGCTCATGGCCCTGCCTGATCAGGTGGTCGGTGATCGCGAAGGCGCCGCCCTCGTTGTCGTACTCGACCCCGACCGTCGGTACGCCGTCGCCGAGCGAGGGCCGCCCGCACAGCACGAGCTTCGATCCGCCCGCGTCCAGCTCCCGGGCCCGGCGCGCCAGTTCGGCCTTGTAGGCGCGGTCCTCGACGCTGCCGCCGACCAGGACCACCGCGTCCGCCCGCCGCTCGTGCATCAGCTCGATGAAGGCGAGCTCGCGCTGCGGGTCGCCCTGGGTGCAGCACACCAGGCAGAGCCGGTCGCCGTCGGTGGCCTCGCGTTCGACGCCGCGCGCGATGTACGCGTAGAACGGATCGATCAGCTCGCTGACGATGATGCCGACGGTGCGGCCGGAGGCGCCGGCCAGCGCTCGGGCATGGGCGTTGACCACATAACCGAGCTCGCGCATGGCCACCTCGACGCGCTCGCGCGTGGCGGCGGAGACCGGATAGTTGCGGTTCATCACACGGGAGACGGTCGCCGTGGACACCCCGGCGCGCTTCGCGACGTCGACGACCGTCGCGCGGCGTTGCCCGTTCCGGTCGCCCTGCCGTTCGCCGTGCCCATCCGGCCCGGGTGCCGTGGCACTCTGCTGGGACATCCGGCCCACCCCCTGATGGTCGTGCTGGTCTGCCTGCGGTCGGTCCCCAGAGCCTATGGCGTGTGGCGGTGGTTTGGTCACGCGATCCGCTCCAGGTCCTCCAGGAGCACGGCGTGCGCCAGCGGCACCCCGCGCGCGTACCGGGCCAGTTCGTCGACGGCGAGCGCGCCGAGCCTGCCCACCTCGTTGCCCTGGGCGCCCGCCATGTGCGGGGTGATGAAGACGTTGGGCAGGTCCCACAGCGGGTGTCCCGCGGGCAGCGGTTCCGGGTCCGTGACGTCGAGCACGGCGTCGATCCGGCCGCTGACCAGGTGTTCCGTGAGGGCTTCCGTGTCCACGAGCGGACCGCGCGCGGTGTTCACCAGCAGTGTGCCCGGGCGCATCAGCGCGAACCGGCGGGCGTCGAGAAGATGGTGGGTCTCCGCGGTGTCCGGCGCGTGCAGGGTCACCACGTCGCTGGTCGCCACCAGGGTGTCCAGGTCGGTGCGGGTGGCGCCGAGCAGCTCCGCCTCGGCGTCCCCGACGTACGGGTCGTACAGGAGCACCTCGGCGTCGAGGGTGCGCAGCAGTTCCGCGACACGACGGCCGATGCGCGAGGCGCCGACCACGCCGACCGTGATGCCGCGGGTGCCGAGCCAGTGGTGGCGCTCCAGATCGGCGTCGGTGCGGTGGGTGCGCCGGCCGCGGAAGAGATGGGCGAGCGGGAAGGCCCGCTTGGCGCCCAGGATGATCGCGGCGAGCGTGAACTCGGCGACCGGCACGGCGTTGGCCGCGGCAGCCGAGGAGACCGCGATACCGCGCTCGTAGGCCTCCCGGCTCAAAAACGTCTTCACGGTGCCGGCCGCGTGGATCACCGCGCGCAGCCGGGGCGCCCGGTCGAGTGCGGCCCTGTCGACCGGTGGGCAGCCCCAGCCGGTGAGCAGGACCTCGCACTCGGCGAGGGCCGCCTGCGCCTGCGGGCTGGTGAACTCCCGTACGACACGCGGAGGCCGGATGTCCGCGGTCTCCTCCAGGCGCGCCCGCACGGTGGGCGGGAAGACGTCGTCCACGACCGAGGAGTCCATCGCGAGGACCGTACGGGGCCGCCGCGGGGGCGGTGTGGCGTCGGTGGCCTCGGCCTCGACCGGCGCCTCGTCAGTGGTACGCACCCTGCCTCCGGACAGTAAACGTGTTCTATGGCGTTACCGAACGCTAGGGAGCACGTTGCTCGACCGTCAAGGTCACAAAGAAAGAATGGCGGTCAAGTTGCCCTGGTACAGCAGGAAATGACGGGCTGAAGTGGCCGGTTCGCAGCGCTTCCTCGCTCGGTCAAATCTCCGGATCTATTGACGATGGGGTTAACCGCTTACTAACTTGCCGCCGCAGAAGCGCAGTTCCTGCGCCAACCGGCCGAACAGGACCGCTCCATGACTGTCTCCGCACCACCGAACGCGGTCGATCGCGTTCCCCGCAAGACCCTTTGGCAGCGTCTCCAGCGCGACAAAGTGATGCTGCTGCTCTGCCTGCCCGGCTTCCTGTACTTCGTGGTGTTCCACTACGTACCGCTGCTGGGCTACATGGTGGCCTTCCAGGACTACCAGCCCTACCTGGGCTACATGCACAGTGCCTGGACCGGCTTCACCAACTTCACGACGGCCTTCGCCGACCCCGACTTCTGGTCGGCGACCGGCAACACCCTGGAGATCGCGCTCGTCCAGCTCGTCCTGTTCTTCCCCGTGCCGATCGCGCTCGCACTGCTGCTCAACAGCATCGTCAGCGACAAGCTGCGCCGCTTCGTGCAGAGCGTCGTCTACCTGCCCCACTTCATCGGCTGGGTCATCATCGTCTCGATCTTCCAGCAGATCCTGGGCGGCGCCGGCGTCGTGCCCGATCTGCTCGCATCCCTCGGCCTGCCCCGCTACGACATGACCACCGACCCGAACGCCTTCCCCTGGCTGCTCGCGCTCCAGGTCATGTGGAAGGACGCCGGCTGGGGCACCATCATCATCCTCGCCGCACTGCTCTCCATCGACCGCGGCCTGTACGAGGCGGCGGCCATGGACGGCGCGGCCAGGTGGCGCCGCTTCTGGCACGTCACCCTGCCCGGCCTGTCCCCGGTGCTCGTCCTGCTGCTGATCCTCAACCTCGGCAACATCCTCACCGTCGGCTTCGAGCAGATCCTGCTCCAGCGCGACGCCGTCGGCCCCGACGCCGGTGAAGTCCTTGACACCTACGTCTACTTCCACGGCATCAAGGACAACGAATGGGGCACGGCGGCCGCCGTGGGCCTGGTGAAGGCGGTGATCGGCACCGTCCTCGTCATCGGCGCCAACAAGTTCGCCCACCGGCTCGGACATGAAGGGGTGTACCGCGGTGCTGACCGTTGAGACGTCCGCTGTGAAGACGCGCGGTGGGAGCGCCACCCGCCCCGCACCCGCGGCGGGAGAACTGCGCCCCTCCGGCGTCCGGCCCCCGTGGATGGAGAAGCCCACCCGGCTCGGCCTCGTGCTCAAGGGCCTCGCCCTCGTGATCGTCGTGGGCCTGGTGGCGTACCCGCTGATCGGCGTGATCGGCACGAGCTTCGCCTCGCAGACCGACATCATCAAGTCCAACGGGCTCGTCCTGTGGCCCGACCACCCCAACTTCGACGCCTATCGCACCGCGTTCACCGGCGGGCGCGTGACCCGCGCCCTGTTCGTGAGCATCGGTGTCACCGCCATCGGCACCGCCTGCAGCCTCCTCGCCACCATCGGCATGGCGTACGGGCTGTCGCGGCGCGGCATCGTCGGCGGCCGGTTCATCCTCATGACCTCCCTGTTCACGATGCTCTTCAACGCGGGCGTCATCCCCAACTTCCTCCTGGTGAAGGAGCTAGGCCTCTACAACACCTTCGCCGCGCTCGTCCTGCCCACCATGGTCAGCGCCTTCAACCTCGTCGTGATGCGGGCCTTCTTCATGAACCTGCCGGAGGAGTTGTACGACGCCGCGAAGGTGGACGGCGCGGGCGACTTCCGGACCCTGATCCGGGTCGTACTGCCGCTGTCCAAGGCGGTCATCGCCGTCGTCGGCCTGTTCTACGCCGTCGCGTACTGGAACGCGTACTTCAACGCCCTGCTCTATCTCGGCGACAACGACAAGTGGCCGCTGCCCATGGTCCTGCGCACTTTCATCCTCCAGGGCCAGAACCTCGACACCGCGGCAGCCGGCGAGGTGGTCGCCCCGCAGCAGGCCGTGCAGATGGCCGTCCTCGTCATCGCCGTCGTGCCGATCCTGCTCGTCTACCCCTTCCTCCAGCGGTTCTTCACCAAGGGCGTCCTCACCGGCGCCGTCAAGGGCTGACCCGCGCCCCCCAACTCTCCCCATATCCCCTCGCATTGAGGAGTCCCCCCATGTCCGGCACCACATCCGTCAACCGCCGCACCCTGCTCCGCTGGGGTGCGGGCGCCGGTCTCGCCGTCGCCGCGGCGCCGCTGCTCGCCGCCTGCGGCGACGGCGGCGCCGGCGCCAAGGCCGAGGCCAAGAACGCCAAGCTGCTGCCGACCACCACCGTGCGCAACATCGGCATCAAGGCCGACCTGCCCGGCACCTCGGCGGGCGTCCCGAACGCCTTCCTGAAGTACCCGGGCGAACTGGCACGCGCCACCGAAGGCACCCCCCTCAAGGGCGCCAAGAAGATCACCGCGGTCACCGAGACGTTCGCGCCGCTGCCGCCCGGCCGGGGCAAGAACGCCGCCTGGCGGGAGATCGAGAAGCTGCTCGGCACCCAGGTCGACTTCACGGCCGTGCCCGCGGACGACTACCCGGCGAAGTTCTCGACGATGGTCGCCGGTGACCAGTTGCCCGACATCTTCATGTACCCGGAGACGGGAGGTGTCGACAACATGGGCTCGTTCCTCGCCGCCAAGTGCGCCGAGCTGGGCCCCCACCTCTCCGGCGACAAGGTCAAGGACTACCCCAACCTCGCGGCCATCCCCCAGTACGCCTGGCGCGACGCCATCAAGGGCGGCAAGCTCTACGGCATCCCGATCGCCCGCTCGGGCAGCGCCGGCGCCGGCTTCTACCGGGCCGACCTGTTCAAGCAGGCCGGTGTCACCAGCCTCGACCAGATCGACAGCATCGAGCGGTTCGTCGAGCTGGCCAAGGACCTCACGGACGCCGGGAAGAAGCAGTACTTCTTCTCCGGCGGCGCCACCACCCTGCTCGCCATGTCGGCCGGCGCCCAGCACTTCTGGAAGTTCGACCGCAGGTCCGGCAAGTGGACGTACCAGCTGGAGGACGACAAGTACCGGTACGCGGTCGAGACCGCCGCCAAGCTCTACAAGGCGGGCTGCTACTACCCGGGCACCGTGCAGATGTCCGGAGCCCAGAAGGCCCAGTACACGGATCTCTTCAAGAACGGCAAGGCCGCCTACGTCTTCGACGGCATGCCGGCGTACCTGACCACGGCCACCGGCTACGTCGACGCCATGGCGGCCATCGACAAGTCGTTCGACGTACGGCCCATGGTCCCGGTCGGCAAGGACGCGGTGACCTGGACCGACAACGTCTCGCTGCAGAACTGCTACATCCGCGAGGCAGGCGAGGAGCGGGTCAGGGAACTGCTGCGGCTCGCCGACTTCGCCGCCTCGCCCTTCGGATCGCTCGAATACACGCTCATCAACTACGGCGTCGAGAACGTCGACTACCAGCGGGACGGGAACGGCACGCCCGTCCTCACCAAGCAGGGCACCCAGGACGTGACCGTGCCGTGGGGCAAGCTCGCCTCCGCGACACCCGCGTTCTTCAGCGCCACGCACCCGGAGGCCGCCCGCTACGTGCACGAGGCGTACTCCGTACTGATCCCGAAGCTCATCGAGGACCCGACCCTCAGCTACTCCTCGCCGACCTGGGACTCCAAGGGGCTCGGCAGCCTCTACACCATCCACCTCGACGGTCTGAAGGACCTGGTCACCGGACGCAAGCCGTTGTCCGCGTACGACTCGGTCGTCAAGCAGTGGCGCAACGCCGGGGGCGAAAAGTGTCGCGCCGAGTTCGAGCAGGCCTCGCAGAAGGGGAAGAAGTGAACACCAGCAGACGCGCGTTCCTCACGAAGACGGCGGTCGCCGCCGCGATCACCGTACCGGTCCTGGGCTCGCCCGCCGGCGCCGCGGGGTTCGACCCGCGCCCCGGCTCCGACGGGGTCGGCGACCCGCTGTTCCCGACCCTCGGCAACGGCGGCTACCAGGTCGTCCACTACGACCTGACCTTCGACTTCACTCCGGTGACGTACGACTTCACGGCCGTGGTGAAGCTGAACGCAAGGGCCACGCAGGACCTTTCGGCGTTCAACCTGGACACCGACGGCCACACCATCGACTCGATCACGGTGAACGGCCGCGCCGCGTCCCACGCCCTGTCCCTGGGCCAGTCCGGCCAGGAGCTGACGGTCACCCCGGAGGCACCGCTCCACAAGGGCGCCCCGTTCGACGTCACCGTCGCCTACCGCGGCAACGGCAAGGCGCCGCGGGCCGGACTGACCGGCTGGAGGTTCGGCTCGGACGGCGGCTTCGCCTCCGCCGTGCAGTCGTCACGGGCCGACACGTTCCTGCCGTGCAACGACACGCCGTCCGACAAGGCCACCTGGACCTTCCACATCTCCGCGCCTGAGGGCTATGTCGCCGCCGCCAACGGTGAGTTGACCGGCAAGGACAAGCGCGCCGACGGCTCGACGGTCTGGCACTTCGCGCTGCGCGAGCGGATGCCGACGGAGCTGCTCGGCATCGCCGTCGTCAAGGGCACCTACCTGTACGGCACTTCGCACACCTGGCTGCCGCTGCGGCACATCGTCCCGCAGGGCCAGGAGGACAAGTACGCCCCGATCGTCGCGCGTACTCCCGACCATCTCGCCTGGCTGGAAGCCAAGTTCGGCCGCTACCCGTTCTCCGTGTATGGCCTCCACATCTACGACGGGTACACCGACGCCCTCGAGAACACGACGCTCACTCTGATGGGCACCAACTGGTTCAAGCTCAGCACCGACGGCCACCCGACGTACGAGAACACCATGGTGCACGAGCTGACCCACCAGTGGTTCGGCGACAGCGTCACGCCGAACGACTGGCAGCAGGCCTGGCTCAACGAGGGCCCCGCCGTGTACTACGCCGCGCTCTACAGCGAGGAGCGCGGCTGGTCCGTCATGGCCGACAAGATGAAGGCGACGTACGCCAAGCTCGACGCGATCCGCGCGACCGACGGGCCGCCCGGGCTGCCCAAGGCCCTCGGCGGCACCAACATCTACGACGGCGGCGCGCTGGTGCTCTACGCACTCCAACTCCACGTTGGGCAGGAGAAGTTCGACCGAATCATGGGCCTGTGGCCGCGCCGCTTCAAGGACCGCACGGTCACCAGCGAGGACTTCATCACCCACGCCGTCACCGTGGCGGGCGACCGCTCGCTGGACCCGTTCCTGCGGGACTGGCTGTTCGGCGCGAAGAACCCGCCGATGCCGGGCCACCCGGACTGGACAGCCACGGCTTGACCGGGGGCGGCCGGACCACGGCCGCCCCGCACACATCAGCCCCGCACCTGAGCCGCACCCCCAAACCCGGGCCCGCCCCGAGCGGCGGGCCGTTCAAGCGGAAGGTCATCGCATGAGACCGCGCACCCGCACCACTCGCACCGCCGGAGCCGCGTTCCTCGTCGGCGCGGCGCTGCTCCTCAGCCCGCTGCCCGCCGCCGAGGCGGCCCCGGCCCCCAAGGTCCTGTACGCCGCACCGCACGGATCCGGGTCCCACTGCACCCTCGGGCATCCCTGCTCGGTGGAGGGCGCGCGGGACGCCGCCCGAGCCGTCACCGGACGTGACGTGCGCATCGAACTCGCAGGTGGAACGTACGAGTTGAGCGCTCCGTTGCAACTCGGCGCGAAGGACTCCGGAGTCACCTGGGCCGCGGCCCGCGGCGCGCGGCCCGTGCTCTCCGGCGGCCGGGCCCTGACCGGCTGGACCGTGAACGGCGACGGAACCTGGACCGCGAAGGTGCCCGAGGGCATCACCCCGCGCCAGCTGTTCGTCGACGGGCGACGGGCCGTGCGCGCCCGGGGCGGGTCCTGCGCCGCCTCCGTGTGCGACGCCACCAAGGCCGGCATGACCGGCGCCGAGAAGACCGGCATCGCCGACTGGACCCGGCCCACCGACGCCGAGGCCGTCATCAGCGTCCGCTGGCGCAACTACCATTGCCGGATCGCCGCCGTCACCGGCGACGTCATGACCTTCGCCCAGCCCTGCTGGACCAACTCGGCCTCCGGGACCAACCGCACCGGACCCGCCTGGGACACGACGACCGTCGACTCGTCCCGCTACTCCAAGGTCGCCTTCTTCGAAAATGCCCGCGAACTCCTCGACGAGCCCGGCGAGTTCGTCTGGGATTCGGCCGCACGCACCGTCACATACCGGCCCCGCAAGGGCGAGAACCCGCGCCGCTCCAAGGCCGTCACCCCGGTCACGGAAGGGCTGCTCGTGCTCGACGGCGCCCACGACGTCCGCGTCACCGGCATCGGCTTCGCCTATGCCGCCTACCAGCAGCCGAACACGGACGAGGGCTACGCGGGCATGCAGGCAGGCCTGACCCTGACCGGCGCCACCGGCCCCGTCGACCACGCGGGCCGCTACTACACCAAGCCCGCCGCCGCCCTCAGCGTCCGCGGTGGCCGCCACGTGGTGGTCGACCACAGCACCTTCACCCACCTCGGCGGCGCGGGCGTGATCTTCGAACAGGGCACCCAGGACTCCACGCTCACCGGCTCCCGCTTCACCGACCTCTCCTCCGGCGCCGCGTACATCGGCGACACGGAACCCATGCCGGCCCCCGAACTCGTCGGGGCCCGCAACACGGTCTCGTACAACACCATCCGCCACACGGGCGTCGAGTACACGGACGCCGTCGGCATCTGGGCGGGCTACGAAGCCGGAACCGCCATCGACCACAACACCCTCGACGACCTGCCGTACTCCGGCATCTCCGTCGGCTGGGGCTGGAACCAGCCCGAGGCCCGGCAGTCCGTTCTCCGCGACAACCGCATCACGAACAACCGGATCACCGACGTCATGCGGGTCGAGCACGAGCAGCACGATGGCGCCGCCATCTACACCCAGGGTGCTCAGCCCGGCACCGTGATCTCCGGCAACTACGTCAACCGCAGCGCGTACGGGAACACCGAACGCGACGGCAACGGCGTCTACCTCGACGAACAGTCCAGCCACATCGCCGTCACCAAGAACGTCATCACGCGCATCGGCTACAAGTGGGTCTCCAACTGGGCCGACTACGGCATCGACAACCACGCCACCGGCAACTGGACCGACACCGACGCCCCGGCCCTCGCGGGCACCGGCTCGATCATGGCCGACAACCGCACGAAGCTGGACCGGCTCCCGGCCGAGGCCGTCAAGATCGCCGAGGCCGCCGGCGCGAACGGCCGCGGCAGCGTCGAACAGCTCCGCCCCGACCTGGCCCGCACCGGCACCGTCAGCCAGTCCTCCACGGAGGGCACGGCCACGGCGGCCAAGGCCACCGACGGTGACACCTCCACCGACACCCGCACACTCTCCGAGGCGGGCGCCTGGTGGCAGGTGGACCTCGGCGCCGCCCAGCACGTCGGACAGGTCGAGGTCTGGAACGACACCTCCATGACCACCGCCGACTTCGACGTGCAGCTCGCCACCTCGGCCGACTTCTCCGACGGCACCACCGTGCACGTCACCGGCAAGGCACTGCGCCCCACCCTCCTCGACACCGACACCGAGGCCCGCTACGTCCGCATTCGGCTCACCGGCACCGGGCGGGTGGCCCTCGCCCACGTCCTGGTGCACCCGTAGCCCGGAGCACCGGAGGGGACGCCGCGGACCGGTCAGCGGGTCTGCGGCGTCCCCGTGCTTCCATGCTTCCGCGCGCCACACCAACACCACGTAAAGGAAAGGCGGTTACGCCATGACCGACGCCTCCCGCGACCTGCGCCTCGGCGTCATCGGTTACGGACTGCGCGGCTCCCTCGCGCGCACCGCGCACCGGCCGGCAGCCGGCTCCCGGGTCACCGCCCTCGCGGACCACGACGCCGCCGCGCGAGCGGAGGCGGCCCTGGCGTTCCCCGGCGCGGTGATATCCGGCGACCACAAGAAGGTGATCGGGGACCCGGAGGTCGACGCGATCCTCGTCCTCACCCCCGACCACACGCACGCCGACGTCGCCCGAGAGGCGCTCGAGGCGGGCAAGCCGGTCTTCGTCGAGAAGCCGCTCGACATCACGATCGAGCGCTGCGACGACCTCCTGCGCACCGCCTACGAGACCGGCAGACGGCTCTACGTCGGCCACAACATGCGCCACATGCCCGTCGTCCGGCTGATGCGCGACATCATCGCGCGCGGCGAGATCGGCGAGGTCAAGACCGTGTGGGTGCGGCACTTCGTCGGCTACGGCGGCGACTGGTACTTCAAGGACTGGCACGCCGAACGGCAGTACACTACCGGTCTGTTGCTGCAGAAGGCCGCCCACGACATCGACGTGCTGCACTGGCTCGCGAGCGGCTACACCCGGCAGGTCCAGGCCCTCGGAGACCTCATGGTCTACGGCGACAATCCGCACCGGCGCGCACTCGGCGAGCCCAAGCACGAGGACTGGTACACGAAGGACGGTCACTGGCCGCCGCACACGCAGCGCGCTCTCAACCCCGTCATTGACGTCGAGGACGTGTCGCTCGTCAACATGCGCCTCGACAACGGGGTGCTCGCGGCCTACCAGCAGTGCCACTTCACGCCCGACTACTGGCGCAACTACACCGTCATCGGGGACGCCGGCCGGCTGGAGAACTTCGGAGACGGGCCCGGGGGAGTGGTCAAGGTGTGGAACTCCCGCCGCTCCACCCACCGGGCCGAGGCCGACGCCGAGTACCCCGTCCCGGACGCCGAGGACAACGCCGGTCACGGCGGCGCCGACCCGCTCCTGATCGACGAGTTCGTGCGGTTCGTGCGCGAGGGCGGCGTCACGGACACCTCGCCGGTCGCCGCGCGCATGGCCGTCGCGGCCGGAGTGCGGGCCACCGAGTCGCTGCGCGCCGGCGGCACGCCCCGCGAGATCCCGGAACTCGCCCCCGAGCTGATCGCGTACTTCGAGCACGGGCAGACCCGTCCGGCATAGACCTGCAGGAAGGCTGCGGCGACGCTCGAGAGATCCCGGACGGCCCCGGGCCCCTCATTTCTCGCGTACCGCACAGCACCTGGATGAGCCGCGAGAGGTGCTGCGCGGACGGCTCGCTGCGCTCGGCGCCGCCTTGTCGTCGAGGTGCCCGAGCGTCAGCGCACGGTCTCGTCGCGGCGGCAGTGCAGGAAGAGGTGGGGCTCGGGCCCGGCGCCGGGGTGGTCCGGGGTGAAGGCGGTGCTGTGCCGGGACAGCACCGTCAGCCCTGCCGCCTCCACCATGCCGGTGACGTCCTCCTCCGCGAAGCTCGTCGCGCGGACCGGCCGGCCCATGAAGACCACCTCGACGTCCTCCACGTCCGCGGGCACGGTGGCCAGCACCAGATGCCCGCCGGGCCTCAGGGCCAGGGCCAGCCGCCGTGTCAGAGCCGACTGCTCGGCGCGGGTCATCTGCAGCAGCGAGAAGAACACGCACACGCCGTCGAACGAGTCCGCCTCGATCGGGAGATCACGGATGTCGCCGCAGCGGAACTCGGCCTCGGGGACCTGACGGGCGGCGAGTTCGACCATGACGGGGGAGACGTCGACGCCCAGCACCGAGTGCCCTGCCTCGATGAGCGCGGCCGCGGTGGGCCGCCCGGTGCCGCTGCCCACGTCCAGTGTCCGCGCGGCGGGCGGCAGTCGCTCGATCAGCCACTCCAGCGCGGACAGGTGCGCGGGGTCATGGGCGAACGCCTTCTCGTACGCGGGGCCCAGTGCGTCGAACAGCACGGCGGCAGGCGGCCGTTGGTCTTCGTGCCTCACGTCGGTGTCCCTTCGCTCGCCGGCCTGCATCGTCGCACCCGCCCAATGCGTGCCACAACAGCAGCGGTCTCCCCTTGCGGGGGAGCGGGGAAACGCAGGACGCGCGAGCGCGAGCGAGGTAGGTCGCGGGGTCCGAGAACCTCGTCGATGTGGCCCGCCCGGTCACGGCGTACCACGCGCTGCACCCCGTTAATCAAGTTTGACTAATGGGCCCGACAGTGCCTACCTTCGAAGCCCTGCAGTCAAGTTTGACTAGTGAGGGGGATTCAGTGGCCGACGCGGCGATCATCGTCGAGGAAGCACGCAAGACGTACGGCGGGAAGAACACGAAGAACGGCAGGCCCGCGCTGGACGGGCTCGACCTCACGGTCGCTCGCGGCACGGTGCACGGAGTGCTCGGCCCGAACGGCGCGGGCAAGACCACCCTGGTCCGGATCCTGGCCACCCTGCTGCGGCCCGACGCGGGCCGGATCGAGGTGGCGGGCCACGACGTGGTGCGCGAGGCGTACGCGGTACGTCTGCGCATCGGCCTGCTCGGCCAGCATGCGGCACTCGACGAGGAACTCGGCGGCCGGCAGAACCTCGAACTGTTCGGCCGCCTGCATCACGTTGGCGCGCGACGCGCACGCGCGCGTGCCGATGAACTCCTGGTGCGCTTCGACCTCGACGAAACCGGCGGCAAGGCGGTACGGCAGTACAGCGGAGGCATGCGGCGCCGCCTGGACCTCGCCGCCTCCCTGATCACCGAACCGGAGGTGCTCTTCCTGGACGAACCGACCACCGGTCTGGACCCGCGCGGCCGCGCGGAGGTGTGGGACTCGGTCCGTTCCCTGGTCGACGGCGGTACCACCGTCCTGCTCACCACCCAGTACCTGGAGGAGGCCGACCAGCTCGCCGACCGCATCTCGGTCGTGGACGCCGGCCGTGTCATCGCCGACGGCTCGGCCGACGCGCTCAAGGCGGCCATCGGCGGCGACCGCGTCGACGTCGTCCTGCGCGACGCCGGGCAGTTGAGCGCGGCCCTCGCGCTGCTGCCCGTACCGAAGGACCGAATCACCGTGGACACCGACCGCCGTCTGCTGAGCGCCCCGGTCGCCGACCGCATGGCGGCCCTGGCCGGGATCGTCCGCGCTCTGGAAGAGGCGGGTATCCAGGCCGAGGACATCGCGCTCAGGCGTCCGACGCTCGACGAGGTGTTCCTGCGGCTCACCGGGCACGACGACCGAGTGAAGGAGACCGCGTGACCACCTACGCACTGACCGACTCCTGGACCATGACCCGCCGCGAACTCGCCCGCTGGAGGCGTCAGCCGGTGGCGGTGGTGGTGAACCTGGTCTTCCCCGTGATGTTGCTGCTGATGTTCGGCTACCTGGTCGGCGGCGGCCGGGGCGTGAGCGGCGACTACCTCGACTACCTGGTCCCCGGCATGCTCGCGCTCACCATGGCCTTCGGTCTGGAGGGCACGATGGTCGCCGTCACACAGGACCTGAACAAGGGCGTCGTCGACCGCTTCCGCTCGATGCCCATGGTCGACGGCGCGGTCCTGGTGGGCCGTTCCGCCGCCGACATGCTGCAGTCGGCGATCGGCCTGGCGGTGCTCCTGGCCGTCGCCGCCGCGCTCGGCTGGCGCAGCGGCGGCGGGCCGGCCGGATTCCTGGGCGCCGTGGGACTGCTCCTGCTGTTCCGGTTCGCGATGCTGTGGATCGGCATCCACCTGGCGCTGGTGGCGGGGAAACCCGAGCTGGTGCAGGCGGTGCAGATCCTGGTCTGGCCGGTCGGCTTCCTGTCCAACGCCTTCGCCGCGCCCGAGTCAATGCCCGGCTGGCTCGGCACGGTCGTCCAGTGGAACCCGATGTCCCACACGGCCACGGCCGTACGCGACCTGTTCGGCAGCCCCAGCGGCGAGCCGGGGCACGTGTGGGCGGCCGTCGCCTGGCCTCTGGCACTGCTCGCCGTGTTCTTCCCGCTGGCGGTGCGGAGATTCGCGCGGCTGAGCCAATAGTAGTGCTTCGTTACGTTGGGTGATCTCGCCTGGTGGTGGCAACCGTGGTGACGTGGCGTCAGTGGGTCGTGCTGCCCGCGACCCACTGGCTCCACGGCATGTTCCAGTCGCTGAGGCCGTTGTCCGGAGCCAGCACGGTGTTGTCCTCGGAGTTCTTGACGATCACGACGTCACCGATCATCGAGTTGTCGAAGAACCACGCGGCGGGCTGCTTGCCGTCGTCGCCGCCCTTGACGTCCTTCAGGCCCACGCAGCCGTGGCTGGTGTTGACCTTGCCGAAGATCGAGTCGGCACCCCAGTAGTTGCCGTGGATGAACGTGCCCGAGGCGGACAGGCGCATGGCGTGCGGTACGTCCTCGATGTCGTACGCGGGCTTGCCGTCCTTCTTCGTGAGGCCGACGGTCGCACCGTTCATGCGGATCTGCTTGAACTTCTCGGAGATGACCATCTGGCCGTTGTACGTCGGGTGCTCGGGGCTGCCGGACGAGATCGGGATGGTCTTGATCGTCTTGCCGTCCCGTACGACGGTCATCTGCTTCGTCTTGGCGTCGACGGTGCTGATCTGGCTCCGGCCGATCTTGAACGTGACCGTCTTCTGGACGCCGTGGACGTAGAGCTTGACGGTGACGGTGGAGCCGGGCTTCCAGTAGCTCTTGGGGCGGAAGTCCAGACGGTTGTCGTTGAACCAGTGACCGACGACTTGCTGGCCGCTGCTGGAGCTGATCTGGATCTTCGACTGTATGGCGGCCTTGTTGCTGATCGCCTTGTCGAAGTTGACTGTCACCGGCATGCCCACGCCGACGGTCGAGCCGTCCTCGGGGGAGAGGTGCCCGATGAAGCCCTTGGCCGGGGAGGCCGTGGTGATCGTGGCGTTCCCGGTGACGGGGCGGCTCTTGGCGTCCTCGGCCTCTGCGGTGACCTGATACTTGGTGGCCCGCTCCAGCTGGCCGTTCGGCTTCCAGGACGTGCCGTCCGCGGACAGGGTGCCCGGAATATCGGCACCGGTCGCGACGGCGGTCATCGTCACCTTGGTGAGCTTGCCGTTGCTGACGGTGACCTTGACGGGGTTGCTGCCCCCGACGCTGTCGGCCCCTCGTGGGGATGTGATCTTTACTCGGGCTTCGGAAGCCTCCTGGGCGGCCGCCTGACCCTCCCGCGCCTGCGAGGTCGGGTGGTCCCCGGCAGCGTTGCCGCTGGTGACAGCGTTGCTGGTGCCGCCGAGGGCCGTGAGTGCGAGTACGCCGCCGAGTACGCCGGCCGTGGCGACCAGCCTGGTGCGTCGTTTACGTACCGTGATCAAACGCTTCTCCCATGCCACTGCTTTTCGGATCCCTGGAGATGGTCGTCGCAGGAGTGCAACTTGCCGTAGAACCACTTATACGCATTCATCCATCCTGAAATGGGCATTTTGTGGCGAAGGCCACGCACTATCGCGCGCGTCGCCGAGGCCCTGCTCGACGGCCGGATGGCGCGTAGTCGCTCCGCGCCCGCTGTCCTGGGCCGACCATGACGGGGACGCCCCTCGAGCACGAGGTGCTTGAACCTCGGAAGCGCGGCCGCCTCTGGGCCGGACAGCGTCGACGTGGTCGATGACCGAGACGGCCAGGACACCCGATCCCACTCCCGAGCCGGTCGAGCCCATCACCCCGTCCGAACGGGGCCCCCTCGCTGCGAACACGGCGGGGCGGTTGCTGAGGCCTGCCCGGCTGGACCTGGAGACTCCCGCCGACGTCCACACCGTATTCGCCCATGTCAAACAGATCGAGGCCGAACGCGCACCGTAGCTAGCTGCGCAGGTCGGTCTTCGGGTCATCGGTGAGCTGGTCATGGCGCCGCTCTGAGGGTGAGATGCCGTCAGAAGCCTGTGCGTTGACCGGTCCACACGGCCAGTACCTCAACTGGCTATGAACCGAAAACCAGTCGTACAAGGCCTTTGCGCCACCTCTCCCTTCAACGAGCACCGCTACTCGGAGAGTTGCGCGATGGCTCCCTCTTGACCAGGGGCTATGTGGAGCGCCCGCATGCGCGACGTTCCGGTTGGCCGGGGCCGGCTCCGGGCGTCTGGCGAGAAGCCGTCGGGGCGTATTCCCGCCAGTGGTGGTCAACGCCTGTTCCTCACAAGTCCCTTCAGACTCTTCGCTACATCCGGGCGTCCGGCCCCACCCCCCACCGGCGCCCGGGGTCCGTAGAGGAGAGGCAACCATGACCAGAGGTACCGCGCGACGCTGCGCGGCCCTGCTGTCGGCCGGTCTCACGTTCGCGCTGCTGCCCACGGCTGGTGCGGGCGCCGCACCGGCCGCGCAGGACGTCGTGCCCGCGCAGACCACCAAGGCCGCCCGCGCCACCCACACGGTGACGCTGGTGACCGGCGACAAGGTGACCGTCACGGAGATCGGCGGCGGCCGCAAGACCGTCGACGTCAAGCGTCCCCAGGGCGCCACCGGCGCGGTGCGCACCCAGGTGACCGACGGGCGGATCACCGTCATACCCGAGGAGGCGCAGCAGTACCTGGCCTCTGGCACCCTGGACCCCCGGCTCTTCGACGTCAGCACCCTGATCGAGCAGGGCCTCGCGGACAGCAAGGTCGACGCGACACCGCTCATCGTGACGTACAAGGGCCAGAGCGCGCGCTCCGCGGCCGCCACCCCGAAGGGCGCCAAGCGCACGCGTAAGCTGAACAGTGTCGGCGGCGCCGCACTCGCCGCCGATAAGGGCCGTACGTTCTGGAACGCGGCCACGGAGAAGGGCCATTTCGCCGACGGCATCGGAAAGGTGTGGCTGGACGGCCGGGTCAAGGCCGACATGGACCAGTCGAACGCGCAGATCGGTTCGCCGAAGGCGTGGGAGGCGGGGCTCACCGGCAAGGGTGTGAAGGTCGCAGTGCTGGACACCGGTTACGACGCGACGCATCCCGATCTCGCCTCGCGGGTGAGTGAGTCGAAGTCGTTCATCGCCGGGCAGGAGGTCGCGGACCGGCAAGGGCACGGCACGCATGTGACGTCCACGGTCGGCGGTTCGGGTGCCGCGTCCGACGGCAAGGAGAAGGGTGTCGCCCCCGACGCGACCCTCGCCGTCGGCAAGGTGCTCAGCGACGAGGGCTTCGGTACCGAGTCCGAGATCATCGCCGGTATGGAGTGGGCCGCCAAGGACATCAAGGCCAAGGTCATCTCCATGTCCCTCGGCTCGCAGGAGGGCAGCGACGGCACCGACCCGATGGCCGCCGCCGTCAACTCCCTCTCCGCGGAGACCGGCGCCCTGTTCGTGATCGCGGCCGGCAACTCCTACAGCCCCGGTACCATCGGCTCGCCCGGTGCCGCCGACGCCGCCCTCACCGTCGGCGCGGTCGACGGTCAGGACGAGCGCGCGTACTTCTCCAGCCAGGGCCCGCGTCTCGGCGACAACGCCCTCAAGCCGGACGTCTCCGCCCCCGGCGTCGACATCCTCGCCGCCCGCTCCTCCCTCGCGAACGGCTCGGGCTCGTACGCGACGATGAGCGGTACGTCGATGGCGACGCCGCACGTCGCCGGTGTCGCCGCGCTGCTCGCCCAGGCCCACCCGGACTGGACGGGCGCCCAGCTCAAGGACGCCCTGATGTCGTCCTCGAAGCGGCTCGACGACACGACGTACGCGGTCGGCTCGGGCCGCGTCTCCGTGCCCGACGCCATCGCCGCGAAGATCACCGCGACCGGCAGCGCCGACCTCGGCTTCTTCAAGTGGCCCTACGAGAGCAACAAGCCGGTCACCAAGACCGTCACCTACTCCAACTCCTCCGAGCAGCCCGTGGAGTTGAAGCTGGCCGCGGAAGGCGCGCCGGACGGAGTGGTCAGTCTCGCCGACAGCACACTGACCGTGCCCGCGCACGGTACCGCCTCCACCACCGTCACCGGTGACGGCAGCAAGGCCGCCGTCGGCACCGTGAGCGGGCAGATCGTGGCCGGCGCCGCCGGGATCCCGGTCGCGCACACCGCGTTCGGCCTGGTCAAGGAGGAGGAGCGGTACACGCTCACCGTCCACGTCAAGGACCGCGACGGCAAGCCGACCCCCGCGAACATCGTCTTCCAGCAGCTCGCCCAGCGCACCAACCCGGGCGTCGTCACGGTCGGCGACTCCGGCACCGTCAAGCTGCGCCTGAAGCCCGGCACGTACACCGCCGACACTTTCCTCGACGTACGCGGCTCCAGCGGCCCGGACTCGCTCGGCCTCGCCTACCTCTCCGACCCGGAGATCAAGCTCGACCAAGACCGCGAGATCACCCTCGACGGGCGCACGCTGCGCGAGGCCGCGATCCGGCTGCCCAAGGACACCGAGCCGCGCCAGCGCCTCATGGAGTACGACCGCAAGGCGGGCGGCGCCGACGTGCTCGGCATCGTCCAGGTCCCGATCAAGTACGACTCGCTGTTCGCCGCGCCGACGAAGAAGGTCACGGACGGCAGCTACGAGTACCGCACCGTCTGGCGCCAGGGCCAGCCGCGGGTCGCCGTCGACGGCATCGACGAGACGTACGAACAGCCCGGCTCCACGTTGATCGAGGGCCACAGCCGGCTCGGCGTCATCGACGCCGGCAACGGCGCGCCCGCCGGCTACGCGGGCAAGGACGTCAAGGGCAAGGCCGTCCTCGTGCACGCCGACGGCACCCTGACCGAGGCCCAGATCGCGCAGGCCGCCCAGGACGCGGGCGCGAAGGCGCTGTTCGTCACCGACGACGCGCCCGGCCGCCTCAACACCCTCTTCTACGACAACCACGAGAACCGCCCGCTGCAGATCGCGAGCGTCACCCAGGCCGACTTCGCCCGCCTCCAGTCCCGCGCCCGCAGCGGCGGCGTCATCGACATGACCGGCACGGACGACGCCTCGTACCTGTACGACGTGTCGAAGGGCTACACGGGCGCCATCCCCGACCGCAGCCTCGTCTACGCCCCGGCCGGCCGGGACCTCGCCACCGTCGACACCACGTACTACGGCGACAAGAAGACCGAGGGCGGCGAGTTCCGCTTCTCGCTCACCGACACCTTCAAGGTCGGCGTCGGCTTCCAGGAGCGCCACACGTTCCCGGGCAAGCGCACCGACTACGTGTCGATGGAGCCGGGCCAGAAGTGGCACGAGTCCGTCAACCTCCCGAGCCTGGAGGAGCGTTCGGGCCTGGTCACCTACCAGCCCGGCAAGCGCACCGAGCTGAACTGGTTCAAGCCGGTCTGGCACCCGTGGCTGGGCTCCGGGCTCGGCTGGGGGCAGCAGCGCTGGGCCGACCAGATCAAGTTCAACACCCCGGGCTGGGGCGACTCGGGGCCCGACCACACCGGCTTCGGCGACCCGTACGACCCCGAGAGCGGCATGAAGCAGTACACCGAGGTCTTCGCCGACGGGGTCAGCCAGGGCCGCCGAGTCAGCTCCGCCGGCTACGTCTGGGAGGCCGACCCGGCCGAGAAGACGTACAAGGTCGTCACCGACACGGCGCTCGACCCCGCCAAGTGGAGCCTCGGCACCACGGGGCACACCGAGTGGACCGTGCGCTCGGCGCGGCCCGCGACCGACGCGCAGATCTTCCTGCCGATGATCAACCTCGGCTTCGACGTCGACACCGACCTCGCCGGGAAGGTCGGCGCGGGCACGAAGCTGCCCGTCGGGCTCTACGCCGAGTACGTCAAGGGCGCGACCGGCACCGGCACCATCGGCGGCGGCAAGCTGGAGGTCTCCTACGACGACGGCAAGACCTGGTCGTCCGTCGGCCTCGCCGGCAGCGGCGCCTCCTGGAAGGGCGAGCTGCAGGTGCCCGCGAACGCGACGTCCGTCTCGCTGCGGGCCTCCGCGAGCGACGACAAGGGCGCGACCGTCTCGCAGGAGATCGTCCGGGCGGTCGGCGTGAAGTGACCTGCTGAGAGCGGGAGTTCGGGCCGGGGCCCGGCGCGGAGCACCTTCGCGCCGGGCCCCGGCTGTTTCGCATTCCGTCTCATCTCTGTCTCACTTTGCGATACGACCAAGCGCGACTGAGTGGGTTGTCGGTACCTGAGGAGTCAAACTGATCCCATCACGGCAACGCGCGCGTCGGCATGACCGGCTGCCGCCGCGATGGGCGACTGGAGCCGCCGCACTGCTTCCAGATGGTCGCCGGTCCAGATGATGCGGATGCCGGTCCCCGTCGCCCGCCCGTCCGCATCACGCAGGTCCCGGCGGACCGCCTCGACCAGCCGGGCGTTGTGCTCCTGGTCGGACTCCAGCGGCTCCGGCACCTGCCCTTTGTTCTCCAGCCCCTCGGCCAGACTCTCGTACCACCGGAAGACCCGTTCCGCCATGACCAGTAGCTCCCTCTGCGCGGCGGCGCGGTCTTCGAGTGGCCGGTCACCCGGGGCCCGCCGCCACAGCTCCAGGACCGCGTCGGCGGCCAGACGGAGCCCTACGACACCCGTGATCAGAGTCGTCGTCTCGCACAACGAGACGTCCTTCGCTCCGCGCTCGGCCAGGTAGGTCCTGAAGGCGTCGTCCAGCCGGCGCGCCGCGGCCGCCGCCCGGCGGCCCTCCTGCGGGTGCTCGATGGTTTCGGGCCTGAAAGTGCAGCAGGACACCGCATAGCCCACTGCCCCGTGCACGTAACGCGCGCTGTCGACGTACGCCTCCGCCAACGCCCTGGCGAGGGCGGCGGACGCGCCGCGCGGCCAGAAGAGCAGGCCGACGACCAGGCTCACCGCACAGCCGAGCGCGATGTCCTCGATACGGAACAGGATGACCGACAGGTCCGCGGGCTGGGCGATGTCGAACAGGATGACCAGGGTAAGCGTGAAGGCCGCCTGCCCGGCGGCGAACGAGATCGCGGCCGGGACGACACCCGCGGCCATCACGGCGACGGGCAGCAGGATCCACAGCACGGTCGTGTTGTGTCCGATGAGCTGGAGCAGACCGGCGCCCAGGATCGAGCCGGCCAGGGTGCCGCCGAGGGCACGGAAGACGTTCTGCCCGGTGCTGAGAGCGTTGGAACGCAGCACGGCCAGGGTGCCCAGCGTGATCCAGAAGCCGTGCTGGATGCCGGTCGCGTCGGCCAGCGCGATGCCGATGCCCAGGCCGATGGCGCCGCGGATGCTGTTGTGCAGCCATACGGAGTGCGGCTCGACATGTGCGGCGGCGCGTTCCGTGGCACTGGTCAGGCGACCGGCCGGGGAGCCGGGCTCGCGGCCGAGCAGCCGGTCCGGCCAGCCGCGGTGATCGGCGGTCCGGGCGATGTCGACGTTCTGGGCGATCTGCAGGACGACGAAGGCCACCTCCTGAGCCCGGAAGGTGACGTCGAGACTGTCGACCAAGGTGTCGAGGCCATGCCTGCCACCGGCGTCGCCGTCCGGCATCGGCAGCCGGTTGACCGCCCCGTCCTCCAGCGCGGTCAATGCATGACGGAGCTCCTCCACCCCGGCGCGCAGGCGGCCCGGCGTCATGCGCGGGTCATCGAGCATCTCCGCCGCCAGATCCAGTACGCCGGCAGCGGCCCTGCGCACCACTGAGGACTGCAGAGTGCCCGTCGAACCGTCCTCGACGGCGGGGGCGGCCTCGGCGAGGATTGCGCTCAGCCAGGTCAACTCGTCGATCAGGCGGACCAGTGCCCGGGACCCGGTGGACAGGCTGGTGGGCCGGTAGGGGGTGGCGGTGAATGCCTGCTGCAGCTTCTGTGTGCTCGACCTGGTCTCTTGGGCGCAGGCACGGCATTCCCCGAAGGCGGGGCCGGCGGCACGGCCCGTGAAGTAGTCCGCATCGGTGTGCAACTGCACTGCCGCAGCTCGGCAGACCCGGGCGGCCGGCGCGCTGAGCGGATCGGGCTGCGTCCTCGCCCACAACAGCCAGACCGCGATCACGGATGTCCCGGCCGCCAGCACCACGCCGATCAGCCGGTCGGGCAGCTGGGTCAGGGGAGCGGGCGCAGATACCGGCAGGACGAAGGCCAAGAGCAGCGACGTCGAGGCGCCGGCCAGGACCGAGCTGACCACGCCCGAGAAGAGCACGACGAAGCCCACCACCAGCGTCGCAGCAATCGTGATCCAGACCGACTGCGACGCGAGGGTGCCCAGTGAGACCAGCACCAGCCAGGCCGCGCCGAGCGCCGCATGCGCGCGCAGCCGCTGCTCCACGGGGCCGGAGGATTCGACCAGCAAGAGCATCGCGAACGCGCCGAACGCGGCGTAGGTACCCGTGACCGGCGCGTGGAAGATCTGGGTGCACAGCGCGAAGAGGGACGGCATCACCACCGCGGTCCTGGCCGCCCGCCGCATGGCGGCGAGCCCCGGATCCCGGCGGCGCAACCACGCGGTGAACCGACGCATCTGAATCATCGCAATCCGCCTCGGTGAGGTGGTGGCACAGCAACCAAACAGTGTCTTCCATCCATCCTGAGCCGAGATGCGCCGCAGTAGGGCGAGAACCTCGGGGGCGACGCCACAGGCAGCGGCCACGGAGTGTCCGTCTTGACATCCGGATAGGGCGCCGGCGGCAGAGTCGTAGACGAGATGGGTGCCGTCGTCGGCCACCTGCTGGACAAGGAACGCCGCAGCACCGGATGCGCCAGCACCCGGCCATGCACGAGCTCGTTCGGCTGATGACATGGCAGCGTCAGAGTGGGAACAAGTCACCCGCGCCCGCGGACGCCAGCGCTTGAAGATTATTGCGCGGCACATCATCCGACGTCCCGTGCTCATCGCCGGCCTGGTCGGCCTGCTCGTCCTGGTCAACCCGGTGAAAGACAGCTTCCCGCCGGCCGCGGCCGCGCTCGTCGAAGGTCGGATCGCTGGCGATGCGCAGGTCGCCGATGTCGATGACGGCGGTCGGGCCGCCCCGTATGGTGATCGCGCGTTCCTGCCGGGACCGTCGCGTCGTGGTCATCGTGGTCCTCGCCGCAAGGTCCGGTCACCGCCGACAGCAATGACCGCCCAGCTTTGTCTGAAATGCCTGGGCCGACGCATGTGTGCATATCAGGCATGGATGCAGCTCAAAGGCAGGACGCCACGTGCGTCACTCCGTCTTCATCCGGAGGGCTGTGTCCAGGAACCGGCGGATCAGCGTGCGCTGGACGTCGGGCAGGTAGACGAGGCTGACCGGGCTCGGCGGAGCGTCGGTGAGGGGCACGAAGCGGAGGGCGGGGTGCTGGGTGCGGCGCTGCGCGACCTCGGGGACGATGCCGATCCCGCGGTTGGCGGCCACCGTCTCCAGCCACTCGTCGTAGTTCGACGTCTCGATGATCTGGGCCGGACGCTGGTTCACCGGCCACGACCAGGGGCCGGTGGTGCCGCTGACCGTGTTCACGACCAACGGCCAGTGCTGCACGTCGGACCAGTCCAGATGACCGATGCGGGCCAGATCGCAATGCTCGGAGCACACCGCGACGCGCAGCTCGTCGCACAGGTGCACGGCGCGCGCCCCTCTGGGTACGTCGATGTCACCCCGGATCAGAGCGATGTCGACGGTGCGCCGGCGCAGCGCCTGGAGAGGATCGTCGGTCCGCGTCAGGACGACCGACGCCCCCGTGCTCTCCTCGAAGCGGCTGACGGCCTGCTGAGCCCAGGGGTCGGGCAGCAGCCAGCTGAAACCGAGCCGCAGCATGACATGGCGGCTCGCCACGGCAAGGGCCTCGTCCAGCGTCGCGAGCACCCGCTCCGCGTGGACGAGGAACTCCGCGCCGGTGTCCGTCAGTTCGACGTGACGCGAGGAGCGGTCGAGCAGGCGGACGCTCAGATTCCCCTCCAGCTGCGCGATCGTACGACTCAGCGCCGGCTGCGTGATCAGCAGTTCCTCGGCGGCACGGGAGAACGATCGGTGACGGGCCACGGACGTGAAGGCCCGCAGGTGACGGAATTCGACATCCATGCCCCTGGCACCCCTCTCCACGCATCCATGCCTGCGGCGCATAGCGGCAGCGTATCCGGCATTTCACAGTCGTGCGTGCGCTGCCTAGCGTGGAAGTCGGCCCGTGAACGCCGCTCAGGAAGGCGCCCAAGCCGTGAAGGCATCAGCAGCCGTGAAGTCATCGGCCCCGCCCCGTCCCCGAACGCAGTCGCCGTGGACGATCGCCGTCCAGGCGGCGGCCGCCCTCGCCGCGGGAATGGGAGTCGGCAGGTTCGTCTACACCCCCATCCTTCCCCTCATGCACGAGCAGGCCGGACTCTCCCCGGCACTCGGGGCGAACCTGGCCACGGCGAACTTCATCGGCTACCTCGCAGGCGCTCTGGCCGGCATCGCCGCCCCCGCCGTCGTACGGTCGGCCGCGGCACTGCGGGGTTCGCTCGTCGTGCTGGTGCTGACGCTGGCACTCATGCCGGTCACGCACGACGGAACCGCCTGGTTCGGCTTGCGTCTCATCGCCGGTGCCGCCAGCGCGCTGGTCTTCGTGATTGCCGTCAGCGCGATGCTCTCCCGCCTTCGCGCACACGCCCACCACCTGGTCGGCTGGGCCTTCGGCGGCGTCGGTGCCGGAATCGCCCTGTCCAGCCTGCTGGTTGTCGCCGTGCAGGCCGCGTCCACCTGGCAAGCCGCCTGGTGGACCTGCGCCGCGCTCGCGGCCGTGCTCACCGCACTCGCCTGGCCCCTGGCCCCGCAGCCGGAAACCGTCAGTTCCGCAAGAGTCGCGCAGGCCGAACGGCCGCGCACCCACCGCTGGTTCCTCGCGCTGCTCGCCAGCTACACCTTCGAGGGCATCGGCTACATCGTCGCCGGTACCTTTCTGGTCGCCGCGATCCAACAGGGTGCCAAAGGCTGGCTCGGCGGCGGAGCCTGGATCGTGGTCGGCCTCGCCGCTCTTCCCTCGTGCGCCCTGTGGACCCGGCTGGCCCGCCGCTGGTCCAGGCCGGCCCTCCTACCGGCCGCGCTGACCATCCAGGCCATCGGCATCGCCCTGCCGGCGCTGCTCGGCGGCACCACGCCCGCGCTCGTGTCCTCCGTACTGTTCGGCGCCACATTCATGGGCGTCAGCACGATCGCCCTGTCCATCGGAAGCCATCTTCAAGTGCCCCGGGCCGTAGCCCTGCTGACCGCCGGATACAGCGTCGGCCAGATCCTCGGCCCGCTGCTCGCCGCCCCGCTGCTCAGCCACGGCTACCACCAGGCGCTCCTGCTCGGCAGTGCGACGGTCGTCGCCGCCGCAGTCGCGTCCACCGCCGTCTGCGTCCGCTTCCCGCACCACCTCGGCCCCATGATCACGGCGTCCTGACACCCCTGCCGCTGCCTTACCTCCAGAAGGAGTTGTCGTGAGCACCCTGCTGTCCGACCTCGGAGCAGACCTTCCTCTCATCGCAGCGCCGATGGCCGGCGGACCGAGCACCCCCGCACTGGTCACCGCCGCCGCCCGCGCGGGCGGGCTGGGGTTCCTCGCCGGCGGATACAAGACCGCACAGGCACTCGCCGGGCAGATCCACACCACGCGCGCCCAGGACGTCGCCTTCGGCGTCAACCTGTTCGTCCCCAACCCGGTCCCCGTCCCTCACGAGGCATACCGGCGCTACGCACGGGCGGTGCAGGTGGAGGCCAACCGCTACGGCCTCACGCTGCCCGAGGAGCCGATCGAGGACGACGACCACTGGACGGACAAGATCGACCTGCTCACCTCCGCACCCGTCCCCTGGGTGGCCTTCACTTTCGGCATTCCGGACCCCGCCGTCGTCCGCGCTCTCCGCACCGCCGGGAGCACCGTTCTGCAGACCGTCACCTCGGCCGAAGAAGCGCGCTTGGCCGCTGAATCCGGCGTCGACGCGCTGATCGTCCAGGCAGCGGCCGCCGGCGGGCACTCGGCCACGCTCACCCCCGCACGACCGCCCCAGTCCATCCGGCTCACCGACCTGATCACCGCAGTGCGCCACGCCGTCGCCCTGCCCGTCATCGCCACCGGCGGAATCACCACCGCCGACGACGTGGCCGCCACGCTGGCCGCAGGCGCCGAAGCCGCCATGATCGGCACCGCCCTGCTGCGCACCCACGAGAGCGGAGCATCCGCACCGCACAAGGCGGCCCTGGTCGACCCCGCCTTCGCCACCACCGCCACCACCCGCGCCTTCACAGGACGGCCCGCACGCGCCCTGCGCAACCACTTCATTGATCAGTACGACGCCATCGCCCCCGAGGGGTACCCCGCCCTCCACCACCTCACCGGCCCACTCCGCAAAGCGGCCACCGCTGCCGGTGACACACGCCTGATCCACCTGTGGGCAGGAACAGGGCACCGCCACGCGAAGGCCGAACGCGCCGTCGACACCTACGCCCGCCTCTTGGACCAGCTATGAGTCGGCTGAGAGCATCGAACCCATGGGCAGGCACCGCCGACCCGGGCCTCGAACCAGCCATCCCGAGCTGTCCCACGCTTGAACGCCGACGACCCACTGGCCGGGTACAACAGCGGCGCCGCCCGCCGATGGATCGGTACCGCCGTCACTGGGCCGGCGACAGCGGACTTCCTCCTCATCCCAGGTCGAAGGTGTTGGGCAGGCCGAGTCGGTAGCGGATCTTGTCGATGCGTTTGAGGGGTTCCAGTTCCTGGGGGCGGTACAGTTCCCAGATCCGGCAGCGTTCGGCGTCCGAGCCGTCCTGGTCGAGCAGCGCGTTGACGGCCCGTCGTGCCGATTCATTGGCGCCTTCCATCGTGGCCAGGTCCACGTCGGTGCGGACGTAGTCGCCGGCGAGGAAGAAGTTCGGTACGGCGGTCTTCGCCGACGGGCGGTTGTAGAGCGTGCCGGTGGGGTGGATGAGGAGCGGCTCGCGATTGTGCGGGTCGGGGCTGCCGAGGCCTGTCACGGCCGGGTCCATGAACCAGCCGACCCGGTCGGTGTCGGTGAGTGTCGTCTTGCGGGAGTCGTTCAGGGCGTCCTTCAGCTGCGCCCAGCACTCCTCGACGATCTCCTCGCGCGTGCAGTCACGGGCTTTCTTGCCGTACAGGATCCCCGGCTTGTCCCACTCCGAGACGATGACTGACAGGCAGTCGTGGGCGCGTCCGTCGCCGTAGTCCTGCGAGAAGTTCCGTACGTCCCAGAACTGCGCCTGTGCGATCCCTGTCACGGACCACGGTGAGTCGAGGCAGTTGATGTGTCCGTGGACGACGGGCGTGGGGGTGCGCAGGTAGAACTGGACACCGGTCATCCAGTCCGTCTGCAGTGCGTCGCACCGGGCGAGTTGCGGGTCGGCCGCGCGCAGGGCGGTGCCCCAGGTGCGCCGGGCGTGCTCGACGGGCATGGCGCAGACGTAGTGGTCGGCGGTGATGGTGCGTTCGCTGCTGCCGTCACGGGCCGAGACCTTCACGCCGGTGACACGTCCGCCCTCGAAGAGCATCTCCTGTACCTGGGTGCCGAGAACGAACCGAACGCCCAGCGAGCGCAGGTGTGCTGACCAGGGGTCGATCCACGCCTCGCTGGTCGGGGCGTTGAGGACCCGGTCGATGTCCGCGTCGCCGTCCATGCCGCGGCCCAGCAGGCCCCACAGCAGCAGCGCCTCGATGATGACGCGGCCCACGGTGCGGGTGGAGGCGACCTGGGCGCGGGTGGCGACGAGGTTGCGGGTCTGTCCGATGCCGAGGAGCGTGCGGTACTCCTCGCTCATCCGTTCAGCGCGGATGAAGTCCCACCAGGAGGTCTTCTCCCACTGGTCCTCGCGGCGCGCGTCGCAGCTGGTGAGGTGGACGAGGACACGGTCGGCGAAGTAGGCGGCCTCGTTCGCGGGGAGCCGGCTGCCCAGGTCGAGGACGGAGAGGATCTGGTCGCGGATCCACGAGGGGGTGATGTCGCCGGGCGCGGGCGGGGTGGTGACCCGTCGTAGGGGGAAGTGAAGGTCGGGGCGGCCCGCCTCGCGGGCGAAGAGTGCCTCGGTGCCGCCGCGCAGGTTGTCGTGGACGCCGTTTGCGTTGCCGGGGAAGGGGATGCGGCGCATGCTGTCGGGCAGGTTCCGGTAGAAGCCCGGGAAGAAGCGGAAGCCGTGTTCGCCGGGCAGGGGTCTACGGCCGCCCGTGCCGGATCCGGGGACGTTCATCGAGCGTGCCTTGCCGCCGAGCACGTCGTAGTACTCGTAGACGGTGACCGAGTAGCCGCGTTCGGCGAGTTCATGGGCGGCGCTGAGTCCGGAGACGCCGCCGCCGAGGACGGCGACGTGTTTGCCGGTGGAGGCAGTGGCAGCGGCGGCGTCCGGCCATAAGGCGAGGGCGCCCACCGTGCCCCCGGCACCCGTGAGGAACCGTCTGCGGGTTGTTTTCCGGTGTTCTGTTGTCATGGATACGGGAGGGTAGGGAGAGCGGGGACTCCGCGACAGGTCGTGGTTCGGTCACCCACTGCATCCTCACAATGGTGCAGGAATCACCCGAAAGGAAACACAACGGTGACGACGGTGTCGTGCCGGATGGTGGCCGCGATGTGGAGGGTATCGGCCTTTTGAGCTGCCTGATCATGCGTCACGGCAAGCGCCGTTGCAGCTCTGTTCGTCCGAGCCCGCAGCCGACGGCGGTACCTCGACGACGAAGAACAGGAAGTTGGTTTTGGTTGAAAGGTCATGGAAGTCGTCGGGGAACAGTTCACGGGCGGCCGGGTCGGGCTGCGGCTCGCTGATGACGGCAAGGCGGAAGCCGGCGATGGTGAAGGCATCGGCCATCGCGTGCAACGGCCTGCGCCAGAACCTCATCGGGACGGACTGCCCGTTGAACGTCCAGTCGAAGGTATAGCTGGTGGTCGCGAAGTAGTCGGGCCGAGGATCCTGGATCGTGTAGGCCACGAAAGGGTGGTCCACCGACGCGATCAGTCGGCCGCCGGGCCTGAGTACTCGCCGTATCTCGGCCAGCGTCGGCTCCCAGTCCTCCAGGTAGTGCAGCACCAGCGACGCGACCACGTCGTCGAACGCGCCGTCGTCGAACGGCAGGGGGTCGCTCAGGTCGGCCAGGTGCAGGGCTACGTCGTCGCCGAGCCGCCGCCTGGCCAACGCGAGCATCCCGGCGCTGGCGTCCACACCGGTGACGACGGCACCGCGGTCGCGTAGTGCAGCGGACAGGGGGCCGGAGCCGCAGCCGGCGTCCAGGATCCGGCGGCCGGCCACGTCTCCGGCGAGGGCCAACATCGCGGGACGCGCGTAGTACGCGTTCACGAGGTTGCTCTCGGTTTCCGTCGAGTACGCCTCGGCGAAGCTGTCGTAGTCATTCGCCTGGGCCGGACCTGCAGGCAGGGCGACGCTCTCGGCCACGTTGGTTTCGCGTTCCATCGGCGCAGCCTAGTACTGCAACGGTGCCTTCCCTCGGGAGTCCGCAGGAGCATCGACGGTTGCCCCGGTCGTGGAGGCGCTGCTTGCCTCCACGACCGGGATGACTGTGACGGGGGCGTGGCCGGCGCTCTGGGTGGCTGCGGGTGCGTGACGTGCTGAGAAGACCTCACCGGGTGGGGCGGGAGTGGGCTGAGCGGCCACAGGTTTCGTGAGGTTGCGGGCCACGCGGCTGATGGTGTGTGCAGGGGGTGTGAGCTTTGGTCACACGGCTTGGCTGAGGTCTCTGCCGAAGTCGTGGTGGTTGGGTGAGCCGATGTTGTCGCTGGAGGTGGTCCATCTGTGGCTGAAGGCGAGGGGGATGTCCAGGGCGAGGAAGTTCTTGCCGTCTGCTGTGTGGGCGCGTAGGTGGAGTCGGTGTCTGGCCACGGGCACGGTCTGGGGGATGTGGAGGTGCCAGGTCTGTTTCCACGGTCCGGCGGGTGGTTGGGCGTCGCCCGACAGGCTTGTGCCCATGCGTGCCAGCAGGTCGGGCAGTTTGTAGCTCTTGTCGAGTATTTTCATGGGGCCGATCTTCATGATGACCCTGCAGGTGACCTGGGTCAGGTCGACCGTCTCTTTGAGGTAGCACTCCATGTCCCAGCGGACTGGGTGTCCGAGGCGCGGCAGCGCGGGGGTGCAGGTGATGTCGAGGATGTCCATGACGTAGTTGTCGTCGCTTGCGTCCTCCACCAGGCGGTTGTTCATAGGAGTCTTCCCGAGGTGTCTTGGGTGGGGAATGTGCCCTGTGGTCGCGTGGCTTGCCGCTGTGTCCTGGGTCCGTGTGCTTTGCTTGCGGTCACGGGCCGGGTGAGGGCAGCCGCACCGGAGGTGCGCTTTTCGCTTTCGTCACCCGTTCGGGCTCACCCGACTGCTGCGAAGGAGACCGGTGGCCGTTGCTGGGCAATGCCGCCAAGTGGGGTGTTCCAGCGGGAATTCCCTTGGGGGTGAACCGGTGAAGCGGGGGGACGTCGGCGTGGGCGGCCTCGCAGCGCCTTCTGGCGGGTTTTAGGATGGCGTGCAAGGTGCGTGGACCATTTGGGCAAGGGGCGGGTGTGGGCACCATGTGCTGGCTGCCCCAGGGGGTCTGAGGCCGGAACCCCGGCCCGATTACGGCGGGCCGGGGTTCTATGTGGTTCGCATGGTGCGGTTGGGTTTAGAAGTCGAAGTCTTCGCCGTGGTGGCGCTTGACCACCCGGAAGCTGCCTACGACTCCGTCCTTGACGTGGACGCCCCTGGTGTGGTGCACCTTGACGCCGTTGGCTTCGCTGTGAGGGCCGACGGTGGCGACGGGGGCGCCGTT